>NZ_CALXHK010000021.1:0-38153 GCF_944388085.1 Candidatus Allofournierella excrementigallinarum
ATACTGGGGCAACATTTGAGGGCAGGGCCCAAAAAGCCCGTAATATCAAGGAAAACTGGCGCTAAACTGTACGCCAGAAAGGCCTCAAGGCTGCCCGCCTCGCGCCTCAGTTCAGCAAGCGCTGATTGGTCCTTCGAACCGGCTCAACAATGCTCAAAAAAACCCCGAAAAGCCGAGGCTTTTCGGGGTTTTTCTTTGTGTGTCCGTTTCAGGGAATGTACTTCATGCCCCACTGGCAGATGGCGTGGAAAACAGGCAGCAGGTCCCGGCCTTTTTCCGTCAGGGAATACTCCACCCGGGGCGGGATCTCGGCGTACTGCTCCCGGCGCACCAGGCCGTCGGCTTCCAGCTCCCGCAGCGCGCTGGTGAGCATGGTGTTGGTGATGGGCCCGAGCGCCTTTTTCAGCTCCCCGAAGCGCAGCGGCGACTGAATGCACAGCTCATAAATAATTTGCAGCTTCCACTTCCCCTGGAGCATCTTCACCACCGGCGTGACCGGACAGTTTCCGCCTTTGGTCAGAATGATGCTGCCGACACGGCGTTCAAATTCCTCGTAAGTCATGGGCTTTGGCTCCTCTCGGTACGCTTTTTCGTACCAGGTACGGATATTCTGCGTACTTGAACATGAATTTGTGCTTAGTATAATAAATGTATCAACACCGGGCCGCCGTGTCAACTTGACAGCGCCAGGTCCGCAGGGAAGGAGCAGGCCGCATGGCGGAAATGATGGAACAGGGCGTTCTGATCCGGGACGTGGAAGCGAAGGAGATCATGACCCGGTCCAGCCTGCCGGTGGGGGGCTATTCGGTAAACCCCTATGTGGGCTGCACCCACGGCTGCAAATACTGCTACGCCTCCTTCATGAAGCGGTTCACCGGCCACACCGAGCCCTGGGGCGCCTTTCTGGACGTGAAGCACTGGCCCGCGATACGCGATGCCGGCAGATACCGGGGCCAGCGGGTGGTCATCGGCTCGGTGACCGACGGCTACCTGCCCCAGGAGGAACGGTTCCGGAACACCCGCAAGCTGCTGGAGCAGCTGCGGGGCAGCGGGGCGGAAATCCTCATCTGCACCAAGTCCGACCTGGTGACGAGGGACATCGACCTGCTCAAGGAACTGGGGAAGGTGACGGTCTCCTGGTCGGTCAACACGCTGGACGAAAACTTCCGTGCGGACATGGACAAGGCGGTGAGCATCGAGCGGCGGCTGGCCGCCATGAAACAGGTCTACGACGCGGGCATCCGCACCGTCTGCTTTATTGCGCCGGTCTTTCCCGGCATCACCGATTTCGAGGCCATTTTCCACCGGGTGAAGGACCGGTGCGACCTGGTCTGGCTGGAAAACCTCAACCTCCGGGGCGGATTTAAGCAGGACATCCTGGACTACATCGCTGAAAAATACCCCCATCTGGCCCCGCTCTACGACGCAATTTATCGCAAAGGAGACCGAAGCTATTTCCGAGGGCTGGAACAGCGGGCGCAGCGGCTGGCGGAAGAATGGGGCTGCCCCTTTGTGGACAACGAACTGCCCTATGGCCGCTCCCAGCCGGGGCACCCGGTGATCGTGGATTATTTCTACCACGAGGAGGTGCGGGGCTCGGAGAACACCGGCCGGCGCGCGCGGCGCTGACCGCCCAAACAGCGCGGATGATTTGGAGGCGTCCGCGCTGTTTTTTCGCCTGAAAATCCTCTTTACAGATATTATTATAATAGTTATAATAATATCTGTAAGAAAGGAGGGGCAGGATGAAAAACGCGGCGGACCTCAAACAGGAAAACAAAGCCCAGATACGCGGCCTCCTGCGCAGCGGAGCCTCTTACACAAAGCAGCAGATCGCCCGGCGCACCGGGCTCAGCGTGGCCAGCTGCAACACCTATCTGAACGAGATGGAGGCCGCCGGCGAGGTGACCGGCGAAAAACAGAAACTCCACGACGTGGGCCGCAATGCGATGGTCTACAAGCTGAACGAGGAGTACGAAAGCATCCTCTGCGTTTATTTTGAGCTCATCCGGGGCGTCAAGTCCATTGCCGCCGCGGTCCTGTCGCCTCTTGGGAATTTGCGGCAAAAGCAGGTGCGTCAATGCGATGTGCCGGACGCAGCCGTGGTGGAAGGAACGGTGGCCCGGGCGCTGGGGGACTTTCCCAACGTGAGCTGCATCGTGGTGGGCACCCCCAGCATCGCGGAAAAGGGCATCATACGCCACAGCGACATCGAGGAACTGGAAAACCTGCCGCTGAAGGCAAGACTGGAAGAGCGGTTTGGCCTGCCGGTGCTCCTTGCCAACGATATGCACTACAAGGTGTACGGCTACTGCCGTCAGGAGAGGGTGGACGATGAGATCGTTACGCTGGTCAACTACCCCTCCGGCGTGCTTCCCGGAACGGCCACCGTTCACAAAGGCGTTCTGCTCACCGGCAAGAACCTGTTCGCCGGCATGGTGGGCTTTCTGGACTACGGCATGAGCCGACAGCGGCAGATCGAGCAGTTGCAGCGCCCCACGGCGGAACCCTTCATCGTTCGGGCCGCCGTTTCCCTCATCTCCATTCTGAACCCCCACCGGCTGCTGTTCACCGGCGACCTTCTGGGAGAACAGGAGATGGAGCGCGTCCGCGCGGCCTGCGGCAGTTACATCCCGGAGGAATACATGCCCCGGTTCGTGTTCCTGCCGGACACCGACGGCTACTATTTAAAAGGAATGTACTGGGCGGCTGTGGACGGAAAGGAGAACGGGAAATGACCGAACGGGAAAAAATGGAGCAGGGCCTGCTCTACGACGCGAACTAAGACGAGGAACTGCTGGCGGCGCGGACGCGGTGCAAGGACCTGTGCTTTGCTTACAACCAAACAAAGCCTTCCCTTGCCGCCCGGCAGGAGGAGATCATCCGCCGCCTGTTCGGCAAAACGGGGCAGCGCTTTTGCGTCACCGCCCCCTTCTGGTGCGACTACGGGTACAACATCGAGATAGGCGAAAACTTCTAACCAACCACAACTGCACCATCCTGGACGGCGCAAAGGTGGTGTTCGGCGACAACGTGTTCATCGCGCCCAACTGCGTATTCTCCACGGCGGGCCATCCGCTGGACGCTGAACAGCGCAATCAGGGCCTGGAATACGCCTATCCCATCCGGGTGGGCGACAACGTTTGGATCGGCGCGTCGGTGACGGTGCTGCCCGGGGTGACCATCGGAAGCAACACGGTTATCGGCGCGGGCAGCGTGGTGAACCGGGACATCCCGGACGGAGTGGTGGCTGTGGGCAGCCCCTGCCGCGTGCTGCGGCCCATCACCGAGGCGGACAAGGAAAAATATTGGAGGCGGAAAAAATGAAATTCGATGTAAATGCCCTGGAATGGACACGGCGGCCGGAACGCTGCCTCATCACCCCGGACCGGATCGAGATCGTCACCCGGCCCCACACCGACCTGTGGCAGAGGACTTACTACCATTTCCGCAACGACAACGCGCCGGTGCTGCAGATGGAAACGGAGGAAAAGTTTTTCTCCTTCGTGGTGAAAACCGAATTTGCGGAGAGTCACCACCGCTTTGACCAGTGCGGCGTGGCGCTGTATCTGGATTCTGAAAACTGGCTGAAAGGGTCCATCGAGTACGAAAACGAGCGCTTCCAGCACTTGGGCAGCGTGGTGACCAACCACGGCTATTCCGACTGGGCCACCACCGAGATACCGGCCACGGTAAAATCCATGTGGTACCGCCTGAGCCGCCGGGAGGACGACTTCTGCATCGAGTGCTCCGAGGACGGGGCGACCTTCCGCCAGATGCGGGTCTGCCACCTCCACGAAGCAAAGGGAAAAATACGCTTCGGCGTTTACGCCTGCAGCCCGGAGGATTCCTCCTTCCGTGCGGTCTTCACCAATATGGAGCTGACGGAATGCGCCTGGCGGGCCCATGACGGCCAGGCCCCGGACCAGGACTGCTGACCCGCAGATTTCCAAAGCCCCCGGCGCCTTTCAGCGCCGGGGGCTTTGGCACCCCAAAAGGGGGGAGAGTACCAAAAATAAAGACAACTACAAAAATTTGTCTTTTTACTCGTTGTGTTTTGCAGCCGCTTTCGATATAATCGAAATTAGAATACACGCCCCGCTGCGGGCAAAAAAGGAGGACCGCACCCCCATGGACCTTTTGGAACAGTGCCGCCTGTGGCATGAGGCGGAGGAACACGAGAAGATCGTCCAGGCGCTGGAAGCGCTGCCCGAAGAGCAGCGCACCGCCGCCACCGATATGGAACTGGCCCGGGCCTACAACAATCTGGCCCAGCCCGCCGAGCCGGAAGGCCGTGAGCTGCTGCGGCGGGCCATCCGGCTGATGGCCGCCCACGAGTCCGACTGCCCCGACCCTTACAGCTGGAACTTCCGCATGGGCTATGCCTGCTATTATCTGGACCGGGAGGGCGCTGCCCTCTCCTATCTGGAGCGGGCGCTGGAACTGCATCCCGGCGATTCGCCCCAGCTCAACAGCCGGGAGGAGATACGCCAGCTCATCGACGACTGCCGCCGCCGTCTCACCCTGCCCCGGTTCGAGCGGCCCTTCCAGCGCCGCGCCGCCGAGGCATGGGAGGAGTTTGCCCGCCGGGAGGAGCAGGTGCGCCGCCTGCTGGACGCGGGGGAGCAGGACGAGGCGGGGGAACTGGTGGAGGGCGCGCTGTGCTGCGCCTTTGCCAAGCCCTGCTTCTTCCTGCGCCGGGGCGAAGGGTATGAACTCATCCTCTCCCCCAAGGGCGACCGGGCGCGGCTGTTCCAGCTGATCCGGTTCGTCCGTCAGGCGCCGCCGCCGCTGGCCCGGCACTGGAAGGTGCTGGTGGACCTCGCCTCCATGGAGGATGTGCCCGGCGCGCCGGAACAGGGCGAAACGGCGGACGCCGCCCTCTGCCTGGAAAACGGCTACGTCACCTATCGCCTGGAGCCCAACGAGGACCCGGACGCCGACTGGCGGCTGGACGTCATCGCCGGCTCCACCCGCTGCCCGGCGCTGGTGCGCCAGTATCTGGCGGGGGAGAGCGCCGCGGTGGACCTGCTTCATGACGACGGCGCGGCGGCGGGCTTCCTCTGCTGGCCGCTGGAGGGCGTTTCCCCCGAGGAGCGGGGCCGGCAGGCCTTTGCCCTGCGCGGGCAGCTGGAAGACGCCCTGGCCGCCCTGGGCGAAGAGAAAGTGGCCCTGCTGGGCGGGGCCATGGGCCTGTTCTGCGGCTATCTGGACCTCATCGCCTGGGACCTGCCCGCCGTGCTGGACGCGGCGGCGGCCTTCTTCGCCTCCTCCGGCCTTGCCTGGGGGTCCTTCCACTCTTTCCGGCGGGATGTGGGCACCGTGCGCCTGTGGAACGCCGAGGACGAAAAAGAACCCGAGGTGCACCCCGAGACCGGCTCGCTGCTCTCCCCCCAGGACATCGAGACCATGGAGAGCTATCTGGAGGCCAGCAGCGGCTACTTCTATCAGGTGCTGCAATACCTCACCGACTTCATCGAAAAGGGCAAGAAGGAAGGCCGCTTCACCGAGCGGCAGGCCCGGCGGGACCTGCAGATCGCCCTGTGGTACGCCTACGCCTGCCTGAACGTGGACGAATACGAATACTACTACCGCGCCTCCCAGTGGATGCCCGACTCCGAGCCGGCGGCCAAGGGGTGCGGCACCTGGTACTACCGCTACGCCGCCTCGCTGATGTACTGCGGGCGGCTGGAAGAGGCGCGAAAGTACGCCGAGCAGGGCACCGTGGAGGAGCCGGACTATCCCTGGGCCTGGCTGCTGACGGCGAAGCTGCGCAGCCACTTCGGCGAAAAGCAAGCCGCCCTGGCGGCGGTGGAGCAGGGCCTTGCGCTCGTGCCCGGCGACTACGAGTTCCTCACCCTGCGCCGGGAGATCGAGGCGGGCGCGACGCTGGAACAGATGGAGAACCACTGGATCGACCCGGACTTTGACCAGAAGCTGCAGGCCGGCCAGGACGAGGGCGCGGCGGCCAAGTTGCAGGCCATCTCCTGCATCGTGCTGGACGAGGCGGGCCTCGCGGCCTTCTTCGAACTGTTCGCCCCCGACGAAGAAGACTACACCCCCAACGCCCCCTACTGCACCTTCCACCGCACGGTGGGGGGCCGCCGGCTGGACGTGCTGTTCCTGATGAACGAGGCGGGCCTCTCCAAGCTGGGGCGGGACTGGCTGCGCCGCCAGCGGGACCGGCTGGACAGCGGCGAATGGCTGGACCTCGCCGACCCGGAGGGCAAACCGGGCAGGCTGGAAACGGTGATCTTCGGGCTGGACCGCAGCGTGCGGCTGCTGGGCCACACCAAGGGCAACACCGGCAGCCGCTTCCAGACGGTTTTGGACGAGGCGGGCGCCGCCACCTCCTGCGAATGGATGAACCGCCCGGAGCAGCCGGAAGACGAGGAGGAGCCCACGCCCCAGTGGGTCTACACCGAGCGCCAGATGGAGCTGGTGGAGGAGCACATCCGCCGCCATGTGGGGCCCTTCGACCAGGTGCTGCACGAGCTGGTCTCGCCGGACATCCACGTGGACCTGTGCATCGTGCCGCCGGATGACGAGCGCAACTTTTACACCATCATCACCATGGGCATGGGCGCGCGGCGGATGAACGTGCCCCCCGAGCTGGCCGAGCACCGGCTGGAGCGGGCGGAGCTGGCCATCGCCCTGCCCGACTGCTGGAAGCTGGACCAGGAGTCTTTGCAGGACGAGCGCTGGTACTGGCCGCTGCGGCTGCTGAAAAGCCTGGCGCGGCTGCCCGGCGCCTGCAACACCTGGCTGGGCTGGGGCCACACGGTGGACAATCAGGAACCCTACGCCCCGGACACCGCCCTGTGCGCCGCGCTGCTGGTGGGCCTGCAGGGCGCGCTGCCCGGCGGCGACGTCTGCCCTCTGCCCGACGGGGACGAGATCAACATCTATCAGGTCATCCCCCTCTACCGGGCGGAGATGGAGTATAAGCAGGAAAATGGCGCCGAGGCCCTGCTGGACCACATGAACGGCGTCAGCTTCGTGGTGATGCCCGACCGGCCCTGCGCCGATTTGGAAGAACAGCCGGCCGGCGCTTTTCTGCTGGACAACGCCGAATGGCATCTGCAGAGCCTGCGCCAGAAGCATCTGGCGGTGGAGCCCATCGCCGTTTATGACCATCTGGCCATTTACCTGCGCTGGTGCATCGAGCGGGGCCTGATGAGCGGGGAGTTCCTGGCCCAGCACGGCGCGCTGGCAGGGGCCGTCCGGCAGGACGGCGCGGGCACCGACCTGCGGCCCTTCGTCCGGGATGCGCTGGGCGGCAAGCTGTGGTCGAACCTGTTCAGCGAGGAGGGGCAGGCCTTCGCTTCCTATTATTATGGAGAGAACGAAGCGCCCTCCTTCCCCAGCGACATCGACGACTGGTCTTTGGGCCATTTCGGGCCGGTGCGCTACCAGTCCGACGAGTTTCAGGACGAGGCCTATCTCTTCGTGCCCTTCAACGAAGGCTATTATCAGGGCATGGCCGCGCTGATGGACCGCCGCCGCGCCAGCTGGCTGGCCCAGGACATCCCGGGGGACGGCCAGCCCCCCGAGGCGGCCGCCGCCCTGATGGAACAGCTGGAAGGGGAGTGCAGCTACTTCCCGCCCATGAAGGACCCCGACCCCCTGCTGGCGGACTTTGGATATACCCGGCGGCAGGCCATCCGGGACGGTTACATCCCCCTGCTGCTGGCGGCGGAGGACGGCCTGTGGCAGAGCCTGCGGGACCTGCCCCTGCCGCAGGAGCCCGCAGCCGGCACCAAGCCCTTTGCCCGTCTCTGGGGCGAGGACGGCCTCACCCGCCCGGTGGTGCTGGCCAGGGTGCCGGCGCGGGCCCCCTGGGAGGTCTTTGAAAAGCTGCCTCTGGGCGCGAGCGGCCCCCGCCTTGCCGCGCTGGCCCGCAGGTGGTATCAGCAGTACGGCGCGGTGCCCGCCGCCCTGGGCCTCGGCTGGGTGGAGTTCACCCTGCCCGATGTTCCGCCAAAAACCACCCTTGCCGGCCGTGACCGTCTGGCCCTGGCCCTTGCCGGGCGGCGGCCCGTTCGGCTGACCCTCTAATAAAATCTCTCCTGCCGCCCTGTGAGTTTTGCTCACAGGGCGGCTTTTTCACAAGAAATTTCCTTGACATTGCCCTGCTGTTGCTTTATTATGTTATCATAATAAAGCGGACTGCCCGCCCGGCGGGCACAAGGGGAGGGGAGCCCTGCATGAACAGCGGCCTTTTGCAGAAAAACGAGGAGACGGCCTTCCGGCTGCGGGGGCTTTACCGCAGCTACGGCTATCAGCCGTACAAGATGAGCAAGTTCGAGGAATACGACCTCTATGTGCGCAACAAGAGCTTTCTGCTCAGCGAGAACATCCTCACCTTCACCGACCTGGACGGCAAGCTGATGGCCCTGAAGCCCGACGTGACCCTCTCCATTTTAAAGAACGGGCGCAGCGGGCCGGGGCTGCAGAAGGTGTATTACAGCGAAAACGTCTACCGGCCCTCCGCCACCGCCGGGGGCTTCCGGGAGATACCCCAGACGGGCCTTGAGTGCATCGGCAGCCTGGACGCCGCCGCCGAGGGCGAGGTGCTGATGCTGGCGGCAAAGAGCCTCGCGGCCATCAGCCCGGAATACCTGCTGGATGTGAGCCACCAGGGCTTTGTGGCGGGGCTGCTGGAAGGGCTGGACCTGCCCGAAGCCGCCCGCCGCCGGGCGATGGAGGCCATGGGGGCGAAGAATGCGCCCGCGCTGGAAGGCCTTGCCGGCGAGGGGCTGCTGCCCGAAAAGGCGGCGAAGGCCCTGAGCCGGCTGGCCCTTCTCTACGACAGGCCCGCCCCGGCGCTGGCGGCGCTGGAGCCCCTGGCGGAAAACCAGCGGATGGCCGCCGCCCTGGCGGAGCTGAAAGAACTCTGCGCCCTGATGGAACAGCGGGGGCTGGCGGAACACCTGCGGCTGGATTTTTCCATCGCCAACGACATGAACTATTACAGCGGCGCCGTCTTCCGGGGCTTTGTGCCCGGCCTTGCCGCCGGCGTGCTGGCGGGCGGGCGCTACGACCACCTGCTCCACCGCATGGGCCGGCAGGGCGGGGCCATCGGCTTTGCCGTCTATCTGGACCAGCTGGAGCGCTTCGGCGCCCCCGCCCGGGACGAGGTGGACGTGCTGGTGCTCTACGACGACTCGGTGAGCGCGGCGAGGGTCGCCGCCGAGACCGACGCGCTGGTGGCAGCGGGGCAGACGGTGCGGGCCGAGCGGCAGAAGCCGGAGGCGGGCTACAGGCGCCTGCTGGACCTGCGAAAGGAGGGCCGGGAAGGATGAACATGGTAAACATCGCCCTGCCCAAGGGCCGCCTGGGCGAAACGGTCTACCGCAGCTTTAAGGCGGCGGGCTACGCCTGCCCCTCCATCGAGGAGGAAAACCGCAAGCTGGTGTTTGAAAACCCCGAAGCCGGGGTGCGCTACTTCTGGGTCAAGCCCTCGGATGTTTCCATCTATGTGGAACGGGGGGCTGCCGACGTGGGGGTGGCGGGCAAGGACATCCTGCTGGAATACCAGCCGGACGTCTACGAACTGGCAGACCTGGACGTGGGCAGGTGCCGCATGTGCGTGGCGGCCAAGGCGGATTTCCGCGACGGCGGGGCCCGCACCCTGCGGGTGGCCACCAAGTTCCCCCGCATCGCCCGGGGCTACTACGCTTCCCTCAGCCGGGACATCGACGTGATAAAACTCAACGGCTCCATCGAGCTGGCCCCGCTGCTGGGCCTCTCGGACGTCATTGTGGACATCGTGGAGACCGGCCGCACCCTGGCGGAGAACGGCCTTGAGGTGAAGGCCGAAATTGTTCCGGTGAGCGCCCGCTTCATCGCCAACAAGGTGAGCTGGAAGTTCAAAAACGACGCCATCCGGCGCATGGCCCGGCTGCTGGCCGAAAACGCCGCGGCCCAAAAGGAGGAACAGGCATGATAAAGCTCTATGATTTCGACAGGCTCTCCCCGGCGGAGATCTTCGCCCGCACCGACGACTCCGCCGACGTAGCCGAGTCGGTGCGGGGCATCATCGAGGCGGTGAAGAACGAGGGCGACAAAGCCCTCTTCCGCCTTGCCAAAGAGTTCGACCGTGCGGACCTCGCCGCCCTGGAAGTCACCGGGGCGGAGCTGGACGCGGCGGTGGAAAGCCTGGAACCGGGCCTGGCCGGCCTGCTCAAAGAGGCGGCGGACCGCATCGCCGCCTTCCACCGCCGCCAGCTGACCAACAGCTTCGTGGTCAGCGAGGAGGAGGGCGTGGTGCTGGGCCAGAAGGTCATGCCCATCGAGAGGGTGGGCCTCTATGTGCCCGGCGGCACGGCGGCCTACCCCTCCAGCGTGCTGATGAACTGCATCCCCGCCAAAATCGCCGGCTGCCGCGAGATCGTGATGGTCTCTCCTCCCACCGGCGGCGACATCCCGCCGGTCATCCTGGCCGCCGCCCGCATCGCCGGGGTGGACCGGGTGTTCCGCACCGGCGGGGCCCAGGCGGTGGCGGCGCTGGCATACGGCACCGAGACGGTGGCGCGGGTGGATAAGATCGTCGGCCCCGGCAACGCCTGGGTGGCCGAGGCCAAGCGCCAGGTGTTCGGGCGGGTGGCCATCGACATGATCGCCGGCCCCAGCGAAATTCTGGTGGTGGCGGACGGCGCGTCCGACGCGCGCCAGGTGGCCGCCGACCTGCTCAGCCAGGCCGAGCACGACGTGCGGGCCGCCGCCGTGCTGGTGACCGACAGCGAGCCCCTCGCCAGGGCGGTGCAGGCGGAGCTGGAGCGCCAGATCCCCCTGCTGCCCCGGGCGGACATTGCCCGCGCCTCCATCGACTCGAACGGGAAAATCATCCTCACCCGCGATCTGCGGGCGGCCATCGAGGTGGCCAACGAGATCGCCCCCGAGCACCTGGAGCTCTGCGTGGACGACCCCTTCGCCTATCTGGACGCGGTGCGCAACGCCGGGTCGGTGTTCCTGGGGCGCAACTGCCCGGAGGCTTTGGGCGACTACTTCGCCGGGCCCAACCACACCCTGCCCACCATGGGCACCGCCCGGTTCATGAGCCCTCTGTCGGTGGACGATTTTGTCAAGCGCACCCAGTTCACCTACTACACCGCCGCCGCGCTGGAAAAGGTGCAGGCCAAGGTGGCCCGCTTCGCCCGGCAGGAGGGGCTGGAGGCCCACGCCCGCAGCGTGCTCAGCCGCTTTGACGAAACCCTGTGAAACAGAAAGGCACACCATGAGCAGATTTTTAGCCCCCCGCCTCGCCTCCCTGGAGGCCTACGTCCCCGGCGAACAGCCCCGGGAGATGGAGTATGTGAAGCTGAACACCAACGAATCCCCCTATCCGCCCTGCCCGGCGGTGGAACGGGCGGTGAGCCCCGCCGCCGTGCGGCGGCTCAACCTTTATCCCGACCCGGCGGGCCTGGAACTGCGCCGCGCCCTGGCCGACCGCTACGGCCTTTCGCCGGAGAAGGTGCTGCTGGGCAACGGCTCGGACGAAATTTTGAACTTCGCCTTCACCGCCTTCGCCTCGCCCCAAACGGGGGCCGCCTGCCCGGACATCAGCTACGGCTTTTACCCGGTGTTCGCCGCCCTCCACGGCCTGCCCCTTCTGGAAGTGCCCCTGAAGGAGGACTTCACCTTGTGCCCCGAGGACTATTACGGCCTGGACCGGCTTATCGTATTCGCCAACCCCAACGCACCCACCGGCCTTGCCATCCGCCCGGAGCAGGTGGAGGACATCCTGCGCCACAATCCGAACAGCGTGGTGGTGGTGGACGAAGCCTATGTGGACTTCGGGGCCGAAAGCTGCGCGAAGCTGGTGGACCGATACGACAATCTGGTGGTGTGCATGACCTTCTCCAAGTCCCGCTCGATGGCGGGGGCGCGGCTGGGCTTTGCCCTGGCCCAGCCGGAACTCATCGCGGACCTGGAGACCATCCGCTGTTCCTCGAACCCCTACAACATCAACAGCCTGACCCTGGCCGCCGGGGCGGCGGCCATCGCCGGCGACGGCTATTATATGAACAACTGCCGCCGCATCATTGCCACCCGCGCCTACACCAGAGAGCAGCTGGACCGGCGGGGCTTCGTCACCCTGCCCAGCCTGGCGAACTTCCTGTTCACCTCCTGCCCGGGGCTGGACGGGGGCGGGCTCTACCGGGCCCTCAAGGCCCGGGGGGTGCTGGTGCGCTGGTGGGATAAGCCCCGCCTGCGCCCCTTCGTGCGGGTGACCATCGGCACCCCGGAGCAGATGAACGTGTTCCTGGCGGCTCTGGACGACATTCGAGAGGAGAGATGAACCATGCGCACCGCAAAGCTGCGCCGCACCACCGGCGAGACCGACGTGGCCGTCGTTTTGGACCTGGACGGCGCCGGCAAAAGCGAGATATCCACCGGCTGCGGTTTTCTGGACCACATGCTCACCCTGTTTGCCCGCCACGGGCGCTTTGACCTGACGGTGCATGCCAAGGGCGACACCTGGGTGGACGACCATCACACGGTGGAGGACGTGGGCATCACCCTGGGCGACGCCTTCGCCCAGGCCCTGGGGGACAAGCGGGGCGTCACCCGTTACGGCAGCACCATCCTGCCCATGGACGAGGCCCTCATCCTCACGGCGGTGGACCTCTCGGGCCGGGGGCTCCTGTGTTATGACCTGGCCATCCCCACCGAGAAGGTGGGCGCCTTCGACACCCAGCTGGTCGGGGAGTTCTTTGCCGCCTTCACCCGCCGGGCGGATGTGACCTTGCACGTGAGGCAGCTGGCGGGGACCAACAGCCACCACATCATCGAGGGGGCCTTCAAAAGCCTGGCCCGCAGCCTGCGCACTGCCGTGGCCATCGACCCCGCCGCCGCGGGGGAGGTGCCCTCCACCAAGGGGGTCCTGTGATGGTCGCCATTGTGGATTACGGGGTGGGCAACCTCTTTTCCCTGCGTTCCTCCTTCGCCGCCATCGGCCAGCAGGCGGTGGCCACCGCCGACCCGGATGTTCTGGCGAAAGCCGACCGGCTGGTGCTGCCGGGGGTGGGTGCCTTCGGCGACGCGGCGGCGGCTTTGCGCCAGAGCGGGCTGGACAAGGCGGTGCTCAAAGCGGCCGAAGGAGGCAGACCCCTGCTGGGCATCTGCCTCGGCATGCAGCTTTTGCTGGAAAAGAGCTTTGAATATGGCGAACACAAGGGCCTGGGCCTCATCCCCGGCGAGGTGCGCCCCATCCGCCAGGTCATTCCGGAAGGGCTCAAGGTGCCTCACATCGGCTGGAACGCCCTTGCACTCACGCAGGAGGGCCGCGCCTGCGGCCTGTTCAAAAACACGAAGGAAGGCGACTGCGTCTACTTCGTTCACTCCTACTGGGCGGCCAGCCCCGCGCCTTACGTGCTGGCCGCGGCGGAGTACGGCGCGCCCCTCACCGCCGCGGTGGGCCGGGGCAATGTGCTGGGGGTGCAGTTCCACCCGGAAAAAAGCGGAAACGTGGGCCTTGCCATCCTGCGGGCCTTTTGCGAAACGGAGGTGGGCGGATGAAGCTCTTTCCCGCCATTGATTTAAAAGGCGGCCAGGTGGTGCGCCTGGTGAAGGGCGAGTTTTCCACCGCCCATCCGGTGGCCGGCGACGCGGTGGAGACCGCCCGCGCCTTCAAGGCCGCCGGGGCCCAGTGGGTGCACATGGTGGACCTGGACGGCGCTGGCAGCGGCACACGGCGCAACGGCGCCATCGTGGCCGCCGTGGCCGCCGCCGGCCTCTCGGTGCAGCTGGGGGGCGGCATCCGCACCCTGGCCGACCTGGAAGCGGTGTTCGATTTGGGGGTGCGCCGGGCGGTCATCGGCTCCGCCGCCGTGGCCGGCCCCGGCCTTGTGCAGGAAGCGGTGAAGCGCTTCGGCCAAGAGCGCATCGCCGTGGGGCTGGACGTGAAGGGCCAGAGCGTGCGCACCGCCGGCTGGCAGGCGGACAGCGGCCTTGACTGGCTGGACTTTGCCCGCAGGATGGAGGCCCTCGGCGCGGCCATTCTCATCTTCACCGACATCGACACCGACGGCACCCTCTCCGGCCCGCCGTTTGAAAGGCTGGCGGCGCTGCAGCGGGCGGTGAGCTGCGGCATCATCGCCTCGGGGGGCGTTTCCTCCAACGAGGACCTGAACAAACTGGCCGGGATGGGCCTGTACGGGGCCATCGTGGGCAAGGCGTACTACGCCGGAAAAGTGGACCTGGCCCGGGCGGTTCGGGAGGTGCGGCCATGATCGCCAAGCGCATCATCCCCTGCCTGGACGTGAAGAACGGACGGGTGGTGAAGGGGGTCAACTTCAAAGGCCTTGCGGACGTGAGCGACCCGGTGGAGCTGGCCGCCTTCTACAGCGCAGCCGGGGCGGACGAACTGGTGTTCTATGACATCACCGCCTCCGCCGAGGGCCGCGCCCTCTTCACCGGCGTGCTCACAAAGGTGGCCGCCACGGTGTTCATCCCCCTCACGGTGGGGGGCGGCATCAACACGGTGGAGGATTTCGACCGGGTGCTCAAGTGCGGTGCGGATAAGGTCAGCGTCAACTCCGGGGCCATCCGGGACCCCGGCCTCATCGCCGCCGCCGCCCGGCGCTACGGCGACCAGTGCGTGGTCTTAAGCGTGGACGCGAAGCGGGTGGACGGGCGCTATCATGTGTTCGCCAAAGGCGGCCGGGAGGACACCGGCCTCGACGCCATCGACTGGGTGCGCAAGGGCGTGGCGGACGGCGCGGGCGAGATCGTGCTGAACAGCATCGACACCGACGGCGTCAAGCAGGGCTTCGACCTGGAGATGCTTTCCGCCGTCTGCGACGCGGTGGACGTGCCGGTCATCGCCTCCGGCGGCGCGGGGGGCGTCCAGGATTTTGTCACTCTTTTCAAGACCCTGCCGAAGGTGGACGCGGGCCTTGCCGCCTCCATCTTCCACTTCGGCGAGGTGGCCATCCCCGACCTGAAACAGACCCTGGCCGCCGCGGGCGTGCCCATGCGCCTCATTTGACAAAGCAAGGAGGACATGCGATGATTTCCATGGAGGAACTCAAATTTGACCAAAACGGCCTCATCCCCGCCATCGTCACCGACGCGGCGGACGGCCAGGTGCTCACCCTGGCCTATATGAACCGCCAGAGCCTCGCCATCAGCATGGCCGAAGGCCGCACCTGCTTTTGGTCCCGCTCCCGCCAGTGCCTCTGGCGCAAGGGGGAGACCTCCGGCAACGTGCAGCACATCCGCGCCATCACCGCCGACTGCGACCGGGACGCCCTGGTGGTGGCGGTGGAGAAGGACGGCCCCGCCTGCCACACCGGCGCCGAGAGCTGCTTTTTTGAGCCGGTGTACATCGGCGAGGCGGGCCAGCCCTTCACCGTGAAGGGCCTTTATAAGCTGCTGGAGGGCCGCAAGGAGACCCTGCCGGAAGGCTCCTACACCACCTACCTCTTCCAGAAGGGCCTGGACAAGATTTTGAAAAAGGTGGGGGAGGAATCCACCGAGGTCATCGTCGCCGCAAAAGGGGGCGACAGGGCCGAGACCGTCTATGAAATTGCCGACTTGATGTACCACGTGATGGTGCTGATGGTGGAGATGGGCATTTCGGTGGAGGACGTTTATAAGGAACTGGCCTCCCGCCACATCATCGACCACAAAGTGAAACAGGAGAAGATGACCCCATGAAGCCCCAGAACCTGCACACCCACACCGCCTTCTGCGACGGAAAAAACACCCCCGCCGAAATGGCCGCCGCGGCTTTCGCCGCCGGCCTTGGGGCCATCGGGTTTTCCGGCCACTCCCCGCTGGAAGGGGAGGAATGGTGCATGGCCCCCGAGGACCTGCCCGCCTACCGGGCGGCGGTGGAGGCCGAGCGGGAAAGGTACGCCGGGCGCATGCAGGTGTTTCTGGGCCTGGAACAGGACTTGTTCAGCCCCCCGCCCGAAGGGGCCTTCGATTACCTCATCGGCTCGGTCCACGGCATCTTTGCGGACGGGCGGCTCTTTGCGGTGGACGAAAGCCCCGAGGCCTTTGCCCGCCTGGCACAGCGCTGCGGCGGCGTGGAGGGCCTTCTTCGGGAATACTACCGCCTGCTGGCCGAAACGTCGGCGCGCACCGGCTGTGACATCCTGGGCCACTTCGATCTGGTGACCAAGTTCAACGAAGGGAACCGCTTCTTCGACCCGGAAAGCCCCCGCCCCCGCGCCCTTGCGCTGGAGGCCCTGGAGGCCCTTGCCGCCCGAGACGTGATCTTTGAGGTGAACACCGGGGCCATCTCCCGCCGCTGGCGCACCGCGCCCTACCCGGCGGCCTTCTTGTTAAAGGAGATGCGCCGCAGAAAGGCGCGGGTGTGCATCACCGGCGACAGCCACGCCGCCGGCGCCCTGCTCACTGGCTTCGGCCTTGCCAAAACCCTTTTGGAGGATTGCGGCTTTTCCTCCTGCTGGTACCTCACCGGGCATAGCTTCCGGGAGGGCCCTCTGCCCGATCTTGCCTGGCTCTGAAAGGACCGGCCCCGCCGGTCCTTTTTTCATGTGTTTCACCTCTTTAAATGTGCATATTGCACATAGCGAAAGATGCATATTTGGGCAAAAAGCACAAGCGCGAACGGGGTCAAAAAATGACAAAACGGTAAAAATCCAGGCAAAAATCAAAGCAAACAGAAGAGAATACGAGCTACAGGCCGGGATAGAGAGCAACGCGTGCGTGTTTTTTGCAAAACGCCAAAACACGGCCAATTTGCCAAAAAACCGCCCGCCGAGAGAGTTTGACGCGGCGGCGGGCATTTGCTACAATGCCTCAAGTGCCCGATGCGCCGCAACAGAGCGGCGGCAGGCGGGCGCTGCAAGGAAGGGCGCGGCCGTGCCCCATGTTTCGGCTGCATCAAGTGCCCTACAACATGGAACGTTAGGAGTGTTTATGACAAAATTCACAGAACATCTGCGGCGGCGGATCCTGGCCATCCCGGCCAGGTGCTACGTCATCCTGCTCACCCTGTGCTGCCTGTCACTGACCCTGTTTGCGCTTTTTTCCACACTGAATATCGTCTATGTGTCCGATTCCCACGGCGCCAGCCGCATGCTGATCACCCGGGTGGAGGACCCCGAGGAGCTGATGGACCTCTCCGGCATCGTGGCCGAAGAGGAAGACAGCGTCTACTTCACCGCCTTCAACGGCAACCTCGCCAGCCTGAGCATCCAGCGGGCGGTGCCCATCACCGTTTACGCCGACGGCGCCGAGCACGTCGCCAAGCTGGCGGGCGGCACGGTGGCCGAGGCGCTGGCCGCCTGCGGCATAAGCCTGGGCGAGCACGACTACACCGAGCCCAGCCTGCACACCGCCGCCAGCGAGGACGAGGCCATCACGGTGCACCGGGTGGAATACCAGGACACCGTGACCTACGAGAGCATCCCCTACGAGACCGAATATGTCTACACCAGCCTGTTCTACCGCAACAAGAGCCGCACCATGACGGTGCAGCAGGGCAGAGAGGGCACCAACGAGATCACCCACCGCCTGCGCATCGTGGACGGAGAGGTGGAGTCCAGCCAGGTGGTGAGCGTGGTGATGACCGAGGCCCCCGTGAACACCATCATCAAGGCCTACAAGGCCGGCGCGCCGGTGAGCGACCTTGCCGGCCCCGAGGTGGTAAACGGCGTGCCTTCCGGCTACACCGCGGTCTACACCGGGCGCGCCACCGGTTATTCCGCCAGACGGGGCCGGGGCGCTTCCGGCCTGGGCCTGGGTTACGGCACCGTTGCCGTGAACCCCAACCTCATCCCCTACGGCACCAAACTCTACATCACCAGCACCGACGGGCGCTTTGTCTACGGCTACGCCATCGCCACCGACACCGGCACCGCGCTGATGAACGGCAGCTGCCTTGTGGACCTGTTCTACGAGACCCACAGCGAGGCGCTGATGAACGGCGTGCAGCAGGTGAATGTCTACGTGATAGGCTGAGCCTTCCACGCCCCTTTTGCAAACAGATCACAGGTGTTCCGCCCCTGCCCGGCCAAAGCCGGGCGGGGGCGCTTTTTTTACAAGGTTTTTTCGCCCGATACGCTTGACAAACCCCCGGCGCAGGTCATACACTTAGATAGGGCGCGACCGCCCCGAATTTTTTGTGAGCAAGGAGATGAAAGGCATGGACGGCGACCCCGGCAGTCGAACGTGTATGACCCCTCTATGCGGCGCTTGTGCCTTTCTGTTCCCCGTGCGCTGAACACCTGCACGGGGCGGGCTTTGTGCGCCGCCGGAAAGAAAGCAGGTGTAAAATATGATCACGATTTACCTCAGCGACGGTGGCCGCATGCTGGAGCAGGATCAGATCTGCCCCGGCGCGTGGATCCACCTGTGCGACCCCAATGAAAAGGAGATCGGGCGCGTGTGCGCCCAGCTCCATGTGGACCCCGACCTTGTGCGCGCCGCCCTCGACGAAGAGGAGCGAAGCCGCATCGAGGTGGAGGACGAGGGCGGCGCCCCCTGCACCATGATCCTGGTGGACACGCCTCTTGTTCAGACCGAGGGCCACACCTTCGTTTACTCCACCATCCCCTTCGGCATCGTGCTCACCCCCCAGAACGTCATCACCGTCTGCCTGCGGGAGACGGCGCTGCCCCGCGCCTTCATGGAGGGGCTGGTGAAGGGGTGCAGCACCAAGAAGTTCAAGCGCCTGGCGCTGCAGATGCTCTACCGCAACGCCAGCCTGTTTTTGTTCTATCTGCGCCAGGTGGACAAGGCCAGCACCCGCGTGGAGAACGAGCTGCACATCAGCATGAAGAACAAAGAGCTCATCCAGATGCTGGGCCTGGAAAAGAGCCTGGTCTACTTCTCCACCTCCCTCAAGAGCAACGAACTGGTGCTGGAAAAGCTGCTGCGCATGGACTTTGTGAAGGACTACCCCGAGGACACCGACCTGTTGGAGGACGTCATCGTGGAAAACAAGCAGGCCATGGAGATGAGCGGCATCTACCGGGACATTTTGTCCGGCACCATGGACGCCTTCGCCTCGGTGATCTCCAACAACCTGAACATCGTCATGAAGCTGCTGGCCTCGGTCACCATCATCCTCACGGTGCCCACCATCGTGTCCAGCCTCTGGGGCATGAACGTGCCCGTCCCCTTCGAGGGCAGCCCCTTCGGCTTCTGGATCGTGCTGGGCGTGGCGGGCCTTGCCACCCTGGGGGCCATCCTGCTGGCCAAACTCAAGCGCTGGCTGTGAAAAACTGCGCCAAGCGGCGGGCAAAAAGCCCGCCGCGCTTTTTGCTTGAAGGGAAAAGTGCAGGTTTTCTGCGCGGCCTTGTTGCGCCCGGGGCCTTTTTTGGGTATAATGATAAAAATGAACAACCTGCGCCCCGGCAGGGCCAGAATCCCCGCCGCCGGCGCGTTAAAAGGAGCGTGCAGTATGCAGATCTACAATACGCTGACCCGCAAAAAAGAGGAGTTCATCCCCCAAACGCCGGGGGAGTACCGCATTTACGTCTGCGGCCCCACCGTCTACAACTACATCCACATCGGCAACGCCCGGCCCGTGGTGGTGTTCGACACCCTGCGCCGGTACCTTGAGTACCGGGGCAACAAGGTCTATTTTGTCTCCAACATCACCGACATCGACGACAAGCTCATCAAAAAGGCCCAGGAGCAGGGCTGCAGCATGAAGGAAGTGGCCGAGAAGTTCGAGGCCGAGTTCATCAAGGACAGCGACGGCCTGAACGCCAAGACCCCCACCGTGCGCCCCCGCGCCACCGAGCACATCGAGGAGATCCTGGACATCGTGAAGGACATCCTGGACAAGGGCTACGGCTACGTGGCCAAGAACGGCGACGTCTACTTCCGCACCCGCGCCTTCAAGGAGTACGGCAAGCTCAGCCACCTGAACCTGGAAGAACTGGAGAGCGGCAACCGCGAGCTGCGCAGCCAGATGGACGACGACCTGAAAGAGGACCCCGCCGACTTCGCCGTCTGGAAGGCCGCCAAGCCCGGCGAGCCCGCCTGGCCCAGCCCCTACGGCCCCGGCCGCCCCGGCTGGCACATCGAGTGCAGCGCCATGGCCCGCAAGCATCTGGGCAAGACCATCGATCTGCACTGCGGCGGCCAGGACCTGATCTTCCCCCACCACGAGAACGAGATCGCCCAGTCCGAGTGCGCCAACGGCTGCACCTTCAGCCGCTACTGGATGCACAACGGCTTTTTGAACATCGACAACCACAAGATGAGCAAGAGCGCGAACAACTTCTTCACCGTGCGCGAGATCGCCGAAGTGTTCGGCTACGAGCCCATCCGCTATTTCCTGCTCACCGCCGGCTACCGCATGCCTCTGAACTACACCGTGGAGCTGCTGAACAGCTGCAAGGCCAGCCTCGAGCGGCTGTACACCTGCCGCGACAACCTGGACTTCCTCATCAAGAACGCGAAGGGCGAAAGCAACCTGCTGGCGGAGAAGGCTGCCGCCGCGAAGGTGAAGTTCAACACCGCCATGGACGACGACCTGAACACCCCCGACGCTTTGGCCGCCGTGTTCGAGCTGGTGAAGGACATCAACACCCTGGGCGCGGACGCCAGCGCCGACGCGCTGAAGGCCGCCGCCGCCACCTTCGACGAGCTCACCGGCGTGCTGGGCCTGCTCTACAACCGCAAGACCGACGAGATCCCCGCCGAGGTGATGGACCTGGTGAACCAGCGCGCCGAGGCCAAGAAAGCCAAGGACTGGCCCACCGCCGACGCCCTGCGCGCCAAGATCACCGAGATGGGCTATGTGGTGGAGGACACTCCCCAGGGCCCCAAGGTGACCCGCGCCTGAGCCGCGCGCATCTTGTTTGACCGGCACGGGCCGCGAGGAACGCTGTTTTTAGCCGACAGCCCCCCGCGGCCCGTTTGATTTTGCTTTCTGAGAGGACCCGCTATGCCCAGACCTTCTGCTTTTTCTTCGGCCCGCCGCGCCCGGTGGCTGCCGCTGGCGGCGGTGCTGCTGGCGGCGCTGGCGGCGCGCTGCGGCCTGGCCCTTGTGAGCGAGGGCTATTCCAGCGACGTGGCCTGTTTTTCCGCCTGGGCGCTGCGCCTGGCCGAAAACGGGCCGGGCGAATTCTATGCCCCGGACTATTTTGCCGACTATCCCCCCGGCTACATGCTGCTGCTCTGGCCGGTGGGCCTCATCGCCCGTGCGCTGGAGCTGGAAGCGGGCGGCAAAGCGATGGGCTTTTTGATCTGCGTGGTGCCCATCCTGTGCGACCTGGGCCTTGCGGCCCTCATCGGGGCCATCGCCCGGCGGCGCTTCGGCGAAAAGCGGGCGCTGCGCTTTGCGGCCTTTGCCGCCTTCTGCCCGGCCCTTTTGTACGACACCGCCGTCTGGAAACAGGTGGACGGCGTGTTCTGCCTTCTGCTCGCCGCCGCCTTTTTGCTCCTTGAGGAAAAAAAGTGGCCCGCCGCCGCGGCGCTTTACGGCTTTGCCCTGGCGGTGAAGCCCCAGGCCCTGCTCTTCGGGCCGGCGCTGGCAGCGGCCTTCCTGGCCCCGCTGCTGGCCGCCCGGCAGCGGCGGCCCGCCCTGGCCGCCCTTGGCCGGGGCGCGGCGGGGGCCGCCCTTTCGCTGGCGGCGGCCTTTGCCTGCGCGCTGCCCTTCTGGGGCGGCCAGGACGCCGGTTGGCTGTGGGAAAAATACGCCTCCACCGCCTCCAGCTACCCCTACGCCAGCGTCAACGGATTCAACCTGCTCACCCTCTTCGGGGCCAACTGGCAGCCCCAGGACGCGCCGGCCCTCGGCCCCGTCACCTGGCAGATGCTGGGCGCGGCGGGCATCATTTTTGCCACGGCGGCCCTCGCCTATCTCTCCTGGCGCAGCTGGAAGGCCGGGCGCTTTTCGCCCCTGCTGCTGGCCGCCTTCTACGGGGCGGCGGTGTTCACCCTCAGCCACCGCATGCACGAGCGCTATATCATCCCCGCCCTGCTGCTGGTGCTGGCGGCCGCCGCCCGCTGGGGCGACAGGCGGCTGCTGGGTTCCTTCGGCCTGCTCAGCCTTTCCTCGCTGGTGAACCTTGCCATGGTGCTCACCAGCAACGGCACCGAGGACCAGTTCCTCTCCAGCGCCGCGGCGGTGGTGATGATCCGCGCCGTCAGCGCCGTGGAGGCGGCGGGTTTTGCCCTGCTGGCCTGGGCCGTCTTTGCTTTGTGCCGGGGCGAAGCGGTGCGGGAGTATGCCCTCGCCGCGCCCGCCGTCCCCGCCGTGCCCGCGCCCCAGCCGGCCTGGAGCCGCAAAGAACGCCTCACCCTGGCCCTGCTCACCCTGGCGGTGGCGGTGGTGAGCTTGTGGAATTTGGGAGACTTCACCGCCCCCCAGAACCCGCTGGACAGCGACGGCGTGACCACCCAGGTGGACGTGGAGCTGGCCTTTGACGCAACGGAACTCTGGGTCTATCCCGGCGTGTGCTGGGGCGGCAGCCTCGCCGTCTACGACGATGCGGGCGAGCAGCTGGCCGGCGTGGAGCTGGGCGGCGGCACGGTGTTCCAGTGGCTGAAAGTGGGCCTCTCCGCCCCCGCCGGGGGCAAGCTCACCCTCATGGTGGACAACGCCGAGGTGATGGAGGCCGCCTTCCGCGGCGAAGACGGCGCGCTGGTGGCGGTTTCTTCCGACAGCGCCCTCTTTGACGAGCAGCAGCTGGTGCCTGATTCCATCAGCTACAAAAACAGCATGTATTTCGACGAGATCTACCACGGCCGCACCGCCTATGAGCATCTCCACGGCATGCCGGTCTACGAGACCACCCACCCGCCGCTGGGCAAGGTGTTCATCATGCTGGGGGTGGCCCTCTTCGGCATGACCGGCTTCGGCTGGCGCGTGGCCGGAGCGGCCTTCGGCGTGGCGCTGGTGCCGGTGCTCTATCTCTTTGTGCGCCGCCTCACCCGCAAGCCCGCCTTTGCCCTCTTCGCGGCGGTGCTGGCGGCCTTCGACACCCTGCGCTTTGCCCAGAGCCGCATCGCCACCATCGACATCTACGGTACCTTCTTCATCCTGCTGGCCGCTTATTTCATGGTCTGGTACTGCCAGAGCGTGCTGGAAAAAGGGGTGGAGCAAAGCGTTCTGCCCATGGCGCTGGCAGGCCTTGCCTTTGGCCTGGGCGCTGCCAGCAAGTGGACCGGCATCTACGCCGGCGCGGGGTTGGCGGTGCTCTACTTTGGCGTTTTGTGGCAGCGGGCAAAGCAAAAGCCGCCCCGCCTCAAACAGGAGGCGGCCACCGCCCTTTGCGGCGGCGTGGTCTTTTTCGTGGCGCTGCCCCTCGTTATCTATTTCGCCAGCTATATCCCCTACTTCTGGCGGGAGGGCGGCTTCTCCCTCGCCGAGTGGTGGCAGTGCCAGGTGAACATGTACCGCTACCACAGCGGCCTGGAGGCCACCCATCCCTATGAGTCCCGCTGGTACACCTGGCCGGTCAGCGCGCGCCCGGTGTGGTACTATCTTGCCTCCGGCCTGCCGGAGGGCATGCGGGGCACCATCGCCGCTTTGGGCAACGTGCCGCTGTGGCTGGCGGCGCTGGGGGGCCTGGGCTGGTGCGGCTGGCGGCAGCTCTCCGGCAAAGGGAATGGGGCCACCGGCGCTGTGTCGGTGCTGTTCCTGGCCCAGTTCCTGCCCTGGGTGCTGGTGAGCCGCTGCACCTTCCTCTACCACTATTTCCCCAGCCTGTGGTTCGCGGTGACGGCCCTGGCGCTGGCGGAGGCGCATTTTTACGGGCGCCGCCCGGCGCTGGTCAAGGGCCTGTGCATCGGCCTTGCGGTGGCGGCGGGGCTGTTCTTCGTTTGCTACTACCCGGTCATCAGCGGGCTGCCGGTGGCCGAGTCTTATGTGAACGCCCTGCGCATCCTGCCCAGCTGGATGTTCTGAATTTGAAAGGAGGCAAGCGCCGTGCGGCTGCTTCATCTCTCCGACCTGCACCTGGGCCGCCGCCTGTGCGAGGCCGACCTCTTTGAGGACCAGAAATATATCCTGGACCAGATCGTCTCCATCGCCCTCTCCGAAGGGGTGCAGGGAGTGCTGGTGGCGGGGGACGTCTACGACAAGGGTGTGCCCGGCGTGGGCGCGGTGAACCTGTGGGACCACTTCCTCACCGCCCTGTGCGAGAACCATCTGCCGGTGTGGGCCATCAGCGGCAACCACGACTCGGCCGAGCGCCTTGCCTTCGGCGGGCGGCTGCTGGAGCGCAGCGGGGTGCATCTGGCCTCGGTGTTCTCCGGGCGGATGGAACGCTTTGAGACCCGGGACGAGCACGGTCCCCTCACAATCTGGGCCCTGCCCTTTGTGCGCCCGGCGGCGGTGCGGGCCTTTTTCCCTGATGACACCATCGAAAATTACACCGACGCGGCGGCCGCCCTGGTGCGGGCCGCCGCCCCGGACGCGGGCGGGCGGAACATCCTCATCGCCCACCAGTTCGTCACCGCCGGGGCGGCTTGCCCCGCCGCCAGCGGCTCGGAACTTTTGAACCTGGGCACCCTGGACAATGTGGACGCCTCCGCCTTTGACCTTTTCGACTATGTGGCCCTGGGCCACATCCACGCCGCCCAGCAGGTGGGCCGGGAAGAGGTCCGCTACTGCGGCTCGCCCCTGGCTTATTCCGTCAGCGAGGCGCTGGGCCAAAAGAGCGTCACGGTGGTGGACGTGGGCCCCAAGGGGCAGGTGCGCACGAAACAGGTGCCCCTGTCGCCCCTGCGCCCCCTGCGCCGGGTGCAGGGCCCGCTGGAAGCCCTGCTGCAAAGCGCCGTGTCCAGCAATGATTACATCTATGCCCGGCTCACCGACAAAACGCCGCCGCTGGACCCCGCCGCCCGGCTGCGCAGCGTCTACCCCAATCTGGTGCGGCTGGAGTTCGTTCTGCCGGACGTTCCCGAGACCGACGCGCCCGCCCTGCGCGAGATCGCCATGCGCACGCCCCGGCAGCTGTTCGAGGAGTTTTATCGGAGCGTCCACGGCAGGGAACTGGATGACGAGGAAAAAGCCTTTCTGGACGACGTGCTGGGAGAGGAGGCGGAAGGATGAGACCTTTGCATCTGCGCCTTTCGGCCTTCGGCCCCTACGCCGGGGAGGAGACGCTGGAACTGGACAAGCTGGGCTCCAGCGGGCTGTTCCTGGTCACCGGCGACACCGGGGCGGGCAAGACCACCCTGTTTGACGCCATCAGCTATGCCCTGTTCGGCCAGCTTTCCGGCGGGGTGCGCAGCCTTGACACCGTGCGCAGCGACTACGCCGAGCCCGACCGGGAGACCTTTGTGGAGCTGACCTTCCTGCACCGGGGCAAAGAATACACCGTGCGCCGCACCCCCCAGTACCAGCGGCCCAAAAAGCGGGGCGAGGGGCAGGTGACCCAGGCGGCCACCGCCCTCTTCCTTGCGCCGGGCCGCCCGCCGGTGGAAAAGGTGGGGGAGGTGGACGCCGCCGTCCGGGAACTGCTGGGCATGGACGGCGAGCAGTTCCGCCAGATCGCCATGATCGCCCAGGGCCAGTTCACCGAGCTGCTCAACGCCCCGGGCGAACGGCGCAGCGCCGTGCTGCGGCAGATCTTCGGCACCGCCGGCTGCCGCGCCGTGCAGGACAAGCTGCGCGCCGCTGCCGCCGAGGCCGCCCGCGCCGTGGAACAGCAGGACGCCGCCCTGCGGCAGGCCTTCGCCGCCTTCAAGCTGCCCGAAGAGGACGCGGAGGCCCGCCCCCTGGGGGATATCCTGGCCGATGAGGCCGCCGTCTGGCGCTGCGACGAGGTGCTGGCCCAGGCCGCGGCCCTCTGCGCCGCCGATGAGGCCGCCTGCGCCGCCGCCGAAGCCCGGAGCAAGACCCTGGACGCCGAGGCCGAGGCCGCCGCCGCCCAACTGGAAGCGGCCCGCCAGGCCGCCGCGCTCCATGCCGCCGCTGCCGAAGCGGCCCGGAAGCTGGCGGAACTGGAAGCGCAGCAGCAGGAGCGCAAAGAGCGCTACGCCGCTCTCGGCCAGGTGCGCGCCGCGCTGGAACAGACGGAATTGCAGGCCCGCCAGCAGGAGGCCCAGCTGCCCGCCTACCAGCGACGGGAGGAACAGCGCGCCCTGCGAAAACAGCTGGAAGAAAAACTGGAACAGTGCGAAGCGGGCCGCCGCGCCGCCGCCGAAGAGCAAAAGCGGCTGGAAGAGGAGAGCGCCCGCCTTGCCGGGCAGGCCAGGGGAGCCCAGGAGGCCCGCCGGCGGCAGGCCGCCGCCGAAGCCGCCCGGGACGCGCTGGATGTGCGCCTTGCCCAGACCGGCACGGCGCTGGACGCCGCCCGCCGCCTGCGGGGCGTGCAGCAGGCCGCCCGGGACGCGGCCGCTGCCTTCGCCGCCGCCCAGGGGGAATACGCCCGGGCCAAGGGCGAGTACGACGCCGCCGAGGCCCTGTTCTGGCAGGGGCAGGCAGGCCTGCTGGCCGCCGGGCTGATCGAGAACGCCCCCTGCCCGGTGTGCGGCAGCCTGCGCCATCCCGCCCCCGCGAAGCCGGCCCAGGGCGCGCCCGACCGGGCCGGCCTGCAGGCGGCAAAGAAAGAACTGGAAAAACTGCACTCGAGCTATCAAAAAGCCGCCGAGGCCAGCGGCGCGGCCCAGGCCGCCGGCGAGGCCGCCCGAGAGGAATTTCTGCGGCTGGCCGCCGCAGCCCTGACCCAGTGGGGCGGGCAGGCCCCCGACGCGCCCCGCCAGGCCGCCCTTGCGCTGAAAGAGGCAAAGGCAAAAGGCGAAGCTGCCCGCTCCGAGGCCGAAGCCCAGGCCAAAGCCGCCCGAACGGCCGCCGAGGCGGGGGAGAAGGCGGAGCAGGATCTGCCCCGATGCCAGCAGAAGCTGGAAGCCTGCCGCAAAAAGCAGGAACAGCTTGCACAAGAAGGCGCCGGGTGTTCGGCGCGGCTGGCCGCCGCCCGCACCCTGGAAGAGGAGCTGGGGGCCAGCCTGCCCTTTGCGGGGGAGGCCGAAGCCCGGCGGGCGCTGGACGAACTGCGGAAAAAGGCGCAGGGCCTTTCCGATGAATTGAAAGCAGGGGAGAAAGCCTGGAGCGGGTTTGGCGAGCGGCTGGCCGCAGCCCGCACTCTGGCGCAGCAGCGCAAAGAGGATCTGACCCGGGCCGCCGACCCCGCCGAAGCGCAGGCGCTGGCCGCCGCGCTGGCGGACGTGAACATCCGGCGCACCGCCCTGCAAAACCGCTGGCGGGCACTCAACGCCCGCCTCTTGGCCAACCGGGACGCCGCCGCCCGGGTGAAGGCGCTGGCAAAGCAGGCGCAGGCCGCCCGCCGCCGGGCCCGCGTGGCCGACAATCTTCACCGCACCGCCGGCGGCACCCTTACCGGGGGCCTTGGCAAGCAGCAGTTTGAGCAGTATGTGCTGGTGGCTTATTTTGAAAGCGCCGTCAACGCCGCCAACCGGCGGCTGGCCTTCATGACCGGCGGCCAGTACCAGCTGCTCTGCCATGGCGCGGCACAGAGCCGGGGCCAGAGCGCCCTGGACCTGGACGTGCTGGACAACTACACCGGCAAGCGGCGCAGCGTGCGCTCGCTGTCCGGCGGCGAGACCTTCCAGGCGGCGCTGGCGCTGGCCCTGGGCCTTTCGGACGCCATCCAGCAGTACGCCGGCGGGGTGCAGATCGACACCCTGTTCGTGGACGAGGGTTTCGGCAGCCTGGATGCCGACAGCCTGGAAAACGCCATTGCCACCCTCCAAAGCCTTGCGGACGGCAAGCGGCTGGTGGGGGTCATCAGCCACGTGGCCGAGCTGCGCGCCCGGCTGGAAAAGCAGGTGCTCGTCACCAAGACCCCCCGGGGCAGCCACATCGCCCTGCGGGAGCTTTAAAAACACAAACGGCCGCCCCGGGGAAGGAAAGTCCCTTCCGCCGGGGCGGCGCTCTGTTTCCTTTAAAGGGTGATGTGCCGGGGCACGCCGTTCACGAACATGGGGGTCAGCTCGCCCTGGATCAGCGGCCGGGCGTAGGCCTCGAAGGCGGCGTTCACATGCATGCCGTCCGGCTCGATCCACTCCAGCGGCACGGTCTTTTCCGCGTTGGCCACCTGATGCACGTCCACCAGCTCGGTGCCGCACAGATAAGGCTGGTCGCTCAGCCGTTTGAGGGCGGCCATGCAGCCGGTGCGGCCTTCCAGCGCCGCCATCACCGCCGCGCCGCCCGCCCGGTAGGCCTCGCTGATGTCGGTGCGGCTGGCCAGGTGCCCTGCGCACCGCTGCAGGGTGGAAAGCTCGATGGCCCGGCTTTTGCAGCCCAGCTCGCTCTGGATGAGCCCCGCCAGATAGCGGCTGGTGCCCGAGAGCATGGCCTTGTGGCCAAAGGCGTCCAGCGCGCCGCCCTCGCCCGCGAGGTCGCACAGGAAGCGGCCCTGTCGGTCCTTCACGCCCTCGCTGGCGGCGATGATGACGCTCTCCTTCTGCTTTTGCAGCCGGTCCACCCGCCGCAGGAACAGCTTCGGGTCAAAGGGCACTTCCGGCAAAAGGATGAGGTCCGGCCCGTCGCAATCGTCCCCTTTGGAAAGGCTGGCCGCGCCCGCCAGCCAGCCGGCGTGGCGGCCCATAATCTCCGCCACCGTCACGCTGCGCAGGTCGTAGGCGTTGGAGTCGCGGATGACCTCTTTCATGATGGTGGCGATGTACTTCGCCGCCGAGCCGAAGCCCGGGGTGTGGTCGGTGCAGACCAGGTCGTTGTCGATGGTCTTGGGCACCCCCACAAAGCGGATGGGGCTGCCGATGGCCTCGCCGTAGGCGGAGAGCTTGGCGATGGTGTCCATGCTGTCGTTGCCGCCGATGTAGAGCACCGCGTCCACCTGATAGCGGGCGAACAGCTCAAACAGCGTCTCGTACACCTCGTCCCCCGCCACCGGCGCGGGCAGCTTGTAGCGGCAGCTGCCAAGATAAGAGGAAGGGGTGCGCTTGAGCAGCTCGATCTTCAGATCGCTGTCGAACAGGCGGGTCAGGTCTGCCACCTGCCCCTTCAAAAGCCCCTCGATGCCGTGCTGCATGCCCAGCACCCGCACCGCGCCGCTGCTGCGGGCGGTCTCGAACACGCCGGCGAGGCTCGAGTTGATGACGGCGGTGGGGCCGCCGCTCTGACCTACCATGAAATTCATCGGCACACTTCCTTTGTTCTTCGTTGTTCTGGCCGACGGCACTTGCGCCGGCATGCCCTGCCTATTATACTGTATTTAAAGGGCCGGCGCAATAATCGCCGCCGCCGTTTCGTTTAAAAAGCAGAGACGCCCGCGGCCCGCCGGCCGGGGCACACAGGCACAAAAAAAGGAGGGACCACCATGAAACGAGCAACCAGCCTTTTGCTGGCGCTGGCGCTGTGCGCCGGGCTGCTGGCCGGATGCGGGGCTTCGTCGGGCGGTACGGCTGCCGCCATGCCAAACTCGACCGTCGTCGAAGAGGGAAGCTTGGACTTCGCCACCGGCGAGGCCGCCGACGCGGGCCTTTCCGGCACCGAGGCGGACCGCCTTTCCCCCAATGACGGGCGCAAGATCATCTACAACGCCTCGCTGGAGATGGAGACCGAAGAGTTCGACGCCACCCGCGACAAGCTGCTGGAAGCGGCGGAAACCGCCTCCGCCTGGGTGCAGAGCAGCGACGAGGGCGGCAGCGCCGAGGCGGGCGACCGCTGGGTGCGCTACACCTTCCGGGTGCCCAGCGACAGCTACGCTGATTTTCTGAACGACGCGGCCGCCGCAGGCAGCGTGACCTACAAGAGCGAGACCACCGAGGACGTGACCGCCGATTATGTGGATCTGGAGGCCCGGCTGGAGAGCCTGCGCACCCAGGAGGCCCGCCTTTTGGAGCTGGCGGGCCAGGCGGGAGACCTGGCGGACCTTCTGGCCATTGAGGAGCAGCTGGCCCAGGTGCGCTATGAAATTGAAAGCTACACCGGGCAGCAGCGGGTCTACGACAGCCTGCTGGCTTACTCCACCGTGGACGTTTCGCTGGACGAGGTGCGCATCCTCACCCCCGTGAGCAACAACTTCGGCTCCCGCGCCGTTACCGCCTTCAAGGAAAGCTGGCACAACTTTGCAAACGGCGTGCAGGACGTGGCCATCGGCCTCATCTACCTGCTGCCGGCGCTGCTGGTGCTGGCGGTCGTCGTGCTGGCGGTGTTTGCCATCCTGCGCGCTGCGCGCCGCCGCAGGCCTCAAAAGCCCGTCCAGCCGCCGCCCGCGCCGGCGGCCCCGGCCCCCGGAACCGGGGCTGCGGGGGAGAAGCCCGCGCCCAAATACGGGCCGGAACAGTAAAAGCAAAAAAAGCAGGGCATGCGCCGCATGCCCTGCTTTTTTGCATAGTGGAGATTTTCAGAACAAAAGCTTATGAAAAACGCCAGTTGCGCCCCGGGGCAAATCGTGCTAATAATGAACTAACAACAGGTTTTGTATACAATCCCGGGCCGGTCCCGCCGGCCCGAGGCCAGTGAAGGAGGAAGGAATCTATGTCCACATTGCGCGAGGACGCAGACAGGATCATCAAGGCGGCGCTGGAAGCCGCCCTGCCCGACAACGCGGTGAAAAAGGCGCTGGAAGGGCACGCCTTCAGCGGCGGCCGGGTGCGGCTGGTGGCCGCAGGCAAGGCGGCCTGGCAGATGGCAAAGACCGCCAGCGACCTTTTGGGCAGCCGCATCGAGGCGGGCGTGGTGGTGACCAAATACGGCCACAGCATGGGCCCCATCGCCAATTTCGACATCTGGGAGGCGGGCCACCCCGTGCCGGACGAAAACAGCTTCCGGGGCGCCCAGGCGGCCATCGACCTGGTGAAGGACCTCAGCGCCGAGGACACGGTGCTGTTCCTCGTTTCCGGCGGCGGCTCGGCCCTGTTTGAAAAAACGCTGGTCAGCGGCGAGGAGCTGGCGGACATCACCCAGCAGCTGCTGGCCTGCGGGGCGGACATCGTGGAGATCAACACCCTGCGCAAGCGCCTTTCCGCGGTGAAGGGCGGCAAGTTCGCCCAGATCTGCGCCCCGGCCCAGGTGTACAGCATCGTTCTGTCCGACATTCTGGGCGACCCGCTGGACATGATCGCCTCCGGCCCGGCTTATCCTGATTCCTCCACCGCCGCCGACGCCAAGGCCATCATCGCGAAATACGGCCTGAAGATGAGCGAGGCGGCCCTGGGGCTGATGGAAGTGGAGACCCCGAAGCAGCTGGACAACGTGACCACCAGGATCACCGGCAGCGTGCGCCAGCTGTGCGCCGCAGCCAAGGCCGCCTGCCGGGAGCTGGGCTATGAGCCGGTGGTCCTCACCGACTGCCTGGCCTGTGAAGCCCGGGAGGCCGGCGCCTTTTTGGGCGCCATTGCCCGCACCCATTCCGAGGCCGACCACTCCCTGGCCTTCATCGCCGGCGGCGAGACGGTGGTGCACCTCACCGGCAAGGGCAAGGGCGGGCGCAACCAGGAGCTGGCGCTGGGCGCGGCCCAGGGCATTGCCGGCCTTTCCGGCGCGGCGGTGTTCAGCGTGGGGTCCGACGGCACCGACGGCCCCACCGACGCCGCGGGCGGCTATGTGGACTACACCACCGCCTCCCGCCTGAAAGAGCAGGGCGTGGACATCTTCGAGACCCTCAGAAACAACGACGCTTACCATGCGCTGCAAAAAGTGGACGGCCTTGTGATCACCGGCCCCACCGGCACCAATGTGAACGACGTGGCGGTGCTGCTGATCAAGCGTGAAATTTAATTCATTGAAAAGGAAAAATATCCGGCTGTAGGCGGCGGGGCGTTTGCTCCGCCGCCTGTTCTTTTATTCACGATTCGTTCATATAATGTGTTGTAAAATTGCACGATTTCCATGGGCAACTTGCTAAAATTTACGTAAAATTGTTGACATGCGACAAATTTAGGCGTAGAGTTAGGATGTCGGACGAAAATTGTATACAAAATGCAATTTGCGAAAAACTTTCCAACGTAACACTTTTTTTGCATGGAGAAAGAAGGAGTAAACGGATGAAAACCATCAAGATCCCTTACTACACCTCCACTTTGGACCTGCATGTGGACGAAGCCAACCTGAAGGCCGTCGTCACCGCAAAAATGCACGAGTACAAAGCGGCAAAAAGCGAAGCGGAGCTGGTAAAGGACGCCCTGGCGCACCCCATCGGCTCCAAGACCCTGCGGGAGCTGGCCGTGGGCAAGAAAAAGGTCACCCTGGTCACCAGCGACCACACCCGCGCGGTGCCCAGCAAGCTGACCCTGCCCATCCTGCTGGCGGAGATCCGCGCCGGCAACCCGGACGCGGACATCACCATCCTCATCGGCACCGGCCTGCACCGGCCCACCACCGAGGAAGAGCAGCGGCGCATGTTCGGCGACGCCATCGTGGACAACGAGAAGATCGCCGTGAACAACGCCTTTGAGCCGGACGACTTCGTCAAGGTGTGCGACCTGCCCAGCGGCGCCGAGTTCTTCTGCAACAAGATCGCCGTGGACTGCGACCTGCTGGTCTGCGAGGGCTTCATCGAGCCCCACTTCTTCGCCGGCTTCTCCGGCGGGCGCAAGAGCATCCTGCCCGGCATCTGCAACGCCGCCACCGTGAACGAGAACCACAGCTACAAGGCCATCGCCGATCCCCATTCGGTCACCGGCGTGCTGGAGGGCAACCCCATCCACAAAGACATGGTCTGCGCCGCCCGCGCGGTGAACGTGCAGTTCATCATGAACGTTGCGCTGGACGGCGAAAAGAAGGTCGTGGCCGCCTGGGCCGGCGATTTGGAGGAGGCCCATGCCGCGGGCGTCCAGTTCATCCGCGAGCAGAGCCAGTGCCCCAGCATCGAGGGCGACATCGTCATCACCTCCAACGGCGGCTATCCGCTGGACCAGAACCTCTACCAGAGCCCCAAGGCGGTTGCCACCGCCGAAGCCTGCGCCGGCGACGACGGCGTTATCATCATGTGCTGCTCCTGCTGCGACGGCATGGGCGGAACGAACTTTGAAAAGCTCATCACCCTGGGCACCGTGGACGAGATCGACGCCTACCTCTCCAAGATCCCGCCCAAGGAGACCATCTCCGAGCAGTGGTGCCCCCAGATCTACTCCCGCATCCTGCGCCACCACAAGGTGATCCTGGTCACCACCTACCTGGACCCCGAAGAGGTGCGCAAGGCCAACATGATCCCCGCCTCCACCCCGGACGAGGCGCTGGAGATCGCCTATGGCATCAAGGGCAAAGACGCCAGCGTCGTGGTCATTCCCGACGGCGTGAGCGTGATGGCCGTCAAAGGCTGAATTGAGCAAAGGAGAACAGCTATGGATCTGAAACTTGCGCTGAAAGTCAGCGACAAAGACAACGTCGCCACCATCTTCGCCGACGGCATCGTGGACGGCACCGAGGTGGAGATCCGCGACAAGCGGGGCGACAGCGAAAAGGTGCACGTCATCGGCGACGTGCCCTTCGGCCACAAGATCGCCGTGCGGGATATCCACAAGGGCGAACTGATCATGAAGTACGGCGAAGAGATCGGCATCGCCACCAAAGAGATCAAAAAAGGCGAATACGTGCACATCCACAACCTGGACAGCATGCGCGGCCGCGGCGACTGGAAGGAGTAAGCGATATGGAATTTATGGGTTATGTGCGTCCGGACGGCAAGGTGGGCGCGCGCAACTATGTGGGCGTTATCCCCAGCGTGACCTGCGCCAACGACGTGGCCCAGGCCATCTGCCGCCAGGTCATGGGCACCGTGTCCTTCCTGCATCACCAGGGCTGCTGCCAGATGCCGCCCGACCTGGAGCGGGTCACCGACACCCTCATCAGCCTGGGCAAGAGCCCCAACCTGGCCAGCGTGCTGGTGGTCAGCCTGGGCTGCGAAGGCACCGACCATGAGCGCATGGTCAAGGAGATCGCCGCCACCGGCAAGCATGTGGAGATCATCCACATCCAGGAGCTGGGCGGCGTGTCCAAGGCCATCCAGGCCGGCACCGACATCGCCCGCCGCCTGGTCATCGAGGCGTCCGGCCTGCAGCGCCAGCCGGTGGATGTGTCCAACATCGTCATGGCCATCAAGTGCGGCGCGTCCGACACCACCAGCGGCATGGCTTCCAACTGCGTGATCGGCTATGTGGCCGACAAGCTGGTGGACCTTGGGGCCACCGTCATCTTCGGCGAGACCACCGAGTTCATCGGCGGTGAGCATCTGCTGGCCCGCCGCGCTGTCTCCAAGGAAGTGGGCGACAAGATCTTCAAGATCGTCAACGACATGGAGAACCGTGCCAAAGCCATCGGCTGCGACATGCGCAAAGGCCAGCCCACCCCCGGCAACATTGCCGGCGGCCTGTCCAGCATCGAGGAAAAGACCCTGGGCGCCATTGTGAAATCCGGCACCCGCCCCATCCAGGGCGTTTTGGACTACCCCGAATTCGTCACCGACCAGAAGGGCCTGTGGATCAAAGACACCCCGGGCCGCGAGCCCGAGATCCTCACCGGCATGGCTGCCACCGGCGCCCAGTTCATGATGTTCAGCACCGGCCGCGGCGCGCCCCAGGGCTTCCCCTGCATGCCCGTGGTCAAGATCTGCGGCAACCCCATCACCTACCCCCGCATGGAGCAGGATATGGACCTGAACGCCGGCCTCATCATCACCGGCGACAAGACCATCGAACAGGTGGGCGAGGAAGCCTTCGCCAAGGCCCTGCGCACCCTCTCCGGCGAGATGACCAAGAACGAGGCCATCCAGTACGTCAGCTCCATCGACATCCACTGCCTGGGCCCGGTCATCTGACCTTTTTTTCCGTTTCCCGGCGCGGGGCCGCGCCAGCTGATATGTTACACATTCCCAATGGCAAAATTCATTTGATTGTTTGAGAAGGAGTGAATCATATGAATCCAGTATTGGCGATGTTGATCGGTATCGTCGTTATGATGGTCCTGATCATCTTCACCCGGATGCATGCATGCCCGGCGCTGATCATCTCCGCTGTGCTGATCGGCGTGCTCTCCAACAGCATCCCCCTGTCCCAGGTCGTTTCCACCGTGACCGGCGGCTTCGGCTCCACCATGACAAGCATCGGCATCGTGATCGGCTTCGGCTGCATCATGGGCATCTTCCTGGAAAGAAGCGGCGCCGCCAAGCGCATGGCGCTGACCATTCTGAAGATCGTGGGCGTCAAGCGCGCCGACGTGGTGCTGGGCCTCACCGGTTTCGTGGTGTCCATCCCCGTGTTCTGCGATTCCGGCTTCGTGATCCTGTCCAGCCTGGCCAAAGAGTTCAGCCGTCTGACCAAGAAGTCCATGGTCGGCCTGGGCGGCATCCTGGCAATGGGCCTGTACATCACCCACTTCCTGGTTCCCCCCACCCCCGGCCCTCTGGCCGTTGTGGGCACCTTCCAGGATAACGGGCTGAACGTTGACCTGGGCATGTTCATCATCTACGGCCTGCTGCTGTCCATCCCCGTTTTCATCTTCGCGGTTCCTCTGTTCCGCTGGTTCGGCAGCAAGCACCCCGAGTTCATCGTTCCCTCCGAGATCGACCGCTCCAAGTACACTGAAGCCCAGCTGGCGGTCCTGGACCGCATCGAGGCCAAGACCAAGGCCGGCAAGGAGCTGGAAAACTCCGATTTTGAAGAGCTGCTGAGCACCGAAAAGCTGCCCGGCGCCGGCATCAGCTTCACCATGCTGCTGCTGCCCGTCCTGCTGATCCTTATGAACACCGTTGTCAGCCAGACCTCTCTGGTGGGCACCCTTCCCGGCGATATCCTGACCTTCCTTGGCCAGCCCATCATCGCTCTGTTTATCTCCCTGTGCCTGGGCGCCTTCGTGCTGGCCCGCGATCTGGATAACAAGACCGTTGTGGATATGATGAACGACGCCCTGAAGGACGCCGGCCCCATCGTGTACATCACCGCCGCCGGCGGCGCGCTGGGCGCCGTCGTCAACGCCTCCGGCGCTGCCGGCATCATCGCCGACTGGCTGGTTGCCACCGGCATCCCCGGCATCGCTGTGCCTCTGCTCATCGGCACCATCATGCGCTTCCCCCAGGGCAGCGGCACCACCGCTATGATCACCGGCTCCGCCATTGTGGGCCCGATGGTCGCCACTCTGGGCGTCAACCCCTACATCGCCGGCCTTGCCATCTGCATGACCGCTATGTGCCCCTCTTACCTGAATGATAGTTATTTCCATGTGGTCACCAACTTCAGCGGCATGGACATCAAGACCAGCCTGAAGACCTGGAGCATCGGCTCCATCCTGGTGCCCATCGTGGGCTCGATCATCCTGATCATTGCCAGCATCTTCATTCACTAAGAGAAGTTGAACTGCATCTTTTGCATCGCAGATGCGCAAAAGATGAAATCTGCTGGAATGTGTAATGCGCGCCGGCCCCCCGCTCAAGGGTTTACGTAAACCCTTGAGCGGGGGGCCGGCCATTTTTGCAAAAAGCCCGGCGCGCTTGTCGAAAGGGAAGCGCGCCGGGCGCATTTGATGTGTTCGCGCCTTATTCCAGAGGCTGGTTGGTCTGCTTGCTGATGAGGTACTCGTTGATCTTGTCCCGTGCCAGCTCCAGATGGCGGCGGTTCACCCGGTCCGCCTCTTCCACGTTGCCGGTGAGCAGGCAGTGGACGACGGTGGTGTGCTCCACCAGCGATTCGCGGAAGCGGCGCTTTGACTCCAGCGAGTAGATGCGGAACTGCTGGACCTGGGCCGAGATCCGCTGGTACATATCTTCCACCAGGCGGTTGCCGCCGATGCGGATGATGAGCCCGTGAAGCTGGCAGTCTGCCTCGATGTGCTTTTTCATATCCTGCCGCTCGTGGTAATAGGTGATCTGATCCAGGCAGTGCATCAGCTCCTGCTTGTGCTCGGTGGTCATGAACTGCACCGAGCGCTGGATGCAGTAGCTCTCCAAAAGCACGCGCACGTCAAAGATCTCCTGGATGTCCCGGGGGGTGAACTCGCGCACGAAAACGCCCCGGTTGGGCAATTCCACCACCAGGCCGTCCGCCGCAAGACGGCGCAGAGCCTCCCGCACCGGGCTGCGGCTGACGCTCAGCGAGCGTGCCAGCTCCACTTCGTTCAGCCGCTGGCCGGGCTCGTAGCGGCCGTCGCAGATGTTCTCCTTGATGGCGTTGTAGACCTGCGTGCGGATATTCACCACAGCGTTTTCTTTCCCAAACATACAGCACATCTCCCACGTGGGGTAATCTTTCGGCTTCTATTATACCATAGTTGCATATTTTTGTGTCCATTGCCAAAAAAAGATTTTTTTCGCGGCGGCGCTGGCCTTTTGGCCCCGTTTGTGATAGGGTTACTAAGGTACGGCAAAAGGCCGCAGCCACAAGAATGAAAGGACTGAGGGACGTTGGCGGAAGTTTTGCGGCATTCCGCGTCGTATGTGTTCATCCTGGCATTGGGCTGTTTCCTCAAGCGGGTGGGCGTGTTTGGCAAACAGGACTACAAGGTGCTCACCCAGGTGGTGCTGTGCATCACGCTGCCCGCGGCTGTCATCACCAATTTCGCTTCCATGGAGTGGCGCGCCAGCCTTCTGGTGCTGCCGGCGCTGGGCTTCTCCCTGTGCTGCGTCATGATGCTGCTGGGCCAGTTTTTGAGCCGCCGCTGCGACGCTTCCACCCGCGCCCTGTTCATCATCAACAGCCCGGGCTACAACATCGGGGCCTTTGCGCTGCCCTTTGTGCAGAGCTACCTCGGGCCTGAGGCGGTGGTGGCCGCCTGCCTGTTCGACGTGGGCAACGCCATCATCTGCACCGGCGGCAGCTATGCCTGGGCCAGCGGCGTGCTCCATGTGGGCGGCAAGCCCCTGCGCCCGGTGGATATCCTCAAAAAGCTGGGCAGCTCGGTGCCCTTTGTCACCTACGTCGCCATGCTGGTGCTGGTGATGGCGGGCGTGCAGCTGCCCGAAGGGCTGGTGGAGTTCATCAGCCCCATCGCGGCGGCCAACCCCTTTGCGGCCATGCTGATGATCGGCGCCATGTTCGATGTGGACCTGCGCCCGGAATACCTGCGCCGGGTGGGCCAGGTGGTGGGCCTGCGGCTGGCCTCGGCGCTGCTGGTCTCGGTGGCGGTCTACCACGTTGCGCCGCTGCCTTTGGAGATACGGCAGGTGCTGGCGGTGATGGCGTTCGCCCCCGCCTCGGTGACCTCGCCCGCCTTCACCGCCAGATGCGGCGGCGACGGCGGCCTTGCCAGCTGCATCAACTCCATCACCATCCTCTGCGGCGTGGTG
>NZ_CALXHK010000022.1:0-36556 GCF_944388085.1 Candidatus Allofournierella excrementigallinarum
CGATCTCCAGGATCTTGGCGGCCTCATGGACGCGCTTGTCGATCTCGTCCTTCGGGGTCTTGCGCAGCTCCAGGCCAAAGGCCATGTTCTTGTACACGGTCATGTGGGGATACAGGGCGTAGTTCTGGAACACCATGGCGATGTCGCGGTCCTTCGGGGGAACGTCGTTCACCAGGCGGTCGCCGATGTACAGCTCGCCCTTGCTGATCTCTTCCAGGCCGGCGATCATGCGCAGGGTGGTGGACTTGCCGCAGCCGGAGGGTCCGACCAGAATGATGAACTCCTTGTCCGCGATCTCCAGGTTGAAGTCTTTGACGGCGGTCACATCGCCGGGATAGATCTTGTAGATGTGCTGTAAGCTGATGCTTGCCATTGGCGTAAACTCCCTTTCTTTGATTGTTCATTTGTTGATGTGGTTGACCCCACATTCACCATCTATTATAATAATATCAGACTTTTTTAGGATTGAAATAGCATTTTATTGATGTGTGGTGTTGAAAATTGATTTTTGACTGCGAACGGGTGGCGCGGCTGGAGGAAGTGGCGGACGAGCAGTTCGGCCTGCCTTTGACCCTGAGAGGCGGCGGCCTGTGGGCGGGGGTGCTTTCCAGCGGGCGGTGCGCTCTGGACGGGGACGAGGCCCGGCTGGCGGGGGCGGGCAGCCTTCTGTTGGCGGCGGGGCCGGTGCGCCTTGTGCCCGCCGAAAGCTGCCATCTGCTGGCGGTGCGTCTGGGAGGGCTGGCCGCCCAGATGTTTCTGGAAGGGCTGGAAAAGCCCATGTTTGCCGCCGGGGCAAGCTGCCCCGGAGCGGCGGGGCTGGTGGCCGCGCTGGCCGAGGCGGGGCGGGCGCTGCAAAGCGAATTGTGCTACCGGCTTTTGTGCGAGCTGGCCGGGGCGGACGCGGCGGGCGCGGCCCTGCCGCCGCTGGTGGCCGAAGCGGCGGCCCAGATCCGCCAGCACTACGCCGGGCTGTACGGCGTGGAGGAGCTGAGCGAGGAGCTGGGGGTGAGCAAGAGCCACCTGGTGCGCGCCTTCAAGGCGGCCATGGGGATCACGCCCGGGCAGTACCTCACCGGGGTGCGGCTGGAGGCGGCAAAGCTGCTGCTGGCAAGGCGGGAGTACCCCCTGGAGGTGGTGGCGAGCCTGTGCGGTTTTTCCGGCGCGAACTATCTGTGCCGGGTGTTCAAAAAAGCCACCGGCCAGACGCCCGCCGCCTTCCGGGCCGCCGCGGCGGCGGACGAAGCGATGAGCCAGCCCCTGCCGCTGGAGAAGGAGCTGTATGTGTGAGGGCGAAGTGCAAAAAATAAAGCCTTTCGGGGCTTTTCTTTTGGGCACAAAGCCAGTATGATTAAAATAGACACGCACGGCCGCGGGAAGGCGGCGGGCGAAAAAATTTGCAAAGAACGGAGTGTTTACCATGAACGTCGTCGTGACCAAAAGCTATGATGAGAGCTGCGCCTATGTGGCCGACATGATCTGCAAGCTGGTGAACGAAAAGCCCGACTGCAAGCTGGGCCTTGCCACCGGCGGCACCCCCGTGCCCATGTACAAAAAACTCATCGAGGCCAACAAGGCCGGCAAGGTGGATTTCTCCAGGGTGCGCACGGTGAATCTGGACGAATACTGCGGCATCCCCGCCACCCACGACCAGAGCTACCGCTACTTCATGAACACCAACCTGTTCGACCACATCAACATCGACAAGGCCAACACCTACGTTGCCCAGGGCATGGGCGATGCCGAGGCCAACGCCGCCGCGCTGGAGGCCAAGGTGCGGGAGGGCGGCGTGGCCGACCTGCAGCTGCTGGGCATCGGCAACAACGGCCACATCGCCTTCAACGAGGCGGCGGACGTGCTGCACGCCACCGCCCACATCGAAAAGCTGACCGAGAGCACCATCCAGGCCAACTCCCGCTTCTTCGAGAAGAAGGAAGACGTGCCCACCACCGCCATCACCATGGGCATGGGCGACATCCTGGCCGCCAAGTGCGTGGTGCTCATCGCCACCGGCCTGGCCAAGACCGACGCCATCCGGGGCCTGGTGATGGACGACGCCATCACCACCCGCAACCCCAGCACCATGCTGAAAATGCACGAAAACGTGTATGTGGTCATCGACCAGGAGCTGGCCGACGCCGTGGGCTACAAGGGCTGAGGCTTTTTTGCCGCCCGGGCCGCCGCTGTGAAAAACAGCGGCGGCCTTTTTGCGCCCCGCCCTTCCCCTGGCTTGCGCCATCCTTCTGCATAATGGCGGCGGGGTTCGCTCTGCCGCGGGCCGCGGGCCGGGGCAAAGCTGTTCTCAAGCCTGTCCCGACCGCAAAGCAAAATCCCCCCGCCGGGATACGGCTAAAGGGGCCCCCGCGAAAATTTGCGCAGCAAAATTTCGTGGGGAAGTGAGGAGCAGCAGTGCGAGCGCGCGGCGAATTTTTGTAAAAAAAAATTCGTCGCAAGCGATGCGACGCTTGCGACGAACTGGTGGGAGCGGGTGGATTCGCAAGCCGCGCACTGAAAAACAGCCCACCGGGCTGTTTTTCCCCGGCCCCCGGGGCCGGGACGTGCTGTTCTCATCTCACCCGCTCATGCCACTAACAAAATCCCCCTGCCGGGATACGGCAGGGGGGATTTTGTTGGTGGGAGCGGGTGGATTCGAACCACCGAAGCAATTATGCAACAGATTTACAGTCTGCCCCCATTGGCCGCTCGGGAACACTCCCACATGTTTCCGCGCTCAATCGAGTGCTTATCTATTATAGCAAGGGGGCAGGAAAAATGCAAGCGTTTTTTTCATTTTTCCGCCGCTTTTTTCTTGCCCGGCGGGGTTTGTGCGGTGCGTTCAAAAATTCGTCACATCTCAATTGCCATTCTGTGGTATAATTGTAAAATAGAATATTATTTTCAATGCAGAATGCGGTGGACGCCGCAGGGAAAAGGAGGCGTTTATCATGGCGGAATTTTCGGATTACTCCCGCATCACCCCCGAACTGGAGGCGCTGGCGGCGGTGTGCCTTTCCAACAACCAGATCAACAAAGAGGACTATGTGCGCTACAACGTCAAGCGCGGCCTGCGCGATCTGGACGGCACCGGCGTGCTGGCAGGCCTGACCGAGATCAGCGAGATCATCAGCAGCAGGGTGGTGGACGGCAAAAAGGTGCCCTGCGAGGGCGAACTGTACTACCGCGGCTACCCGGTGGAAAAGCTCACCGGCGGCTTCATCCGCGACCAGCGCTTCGGCTTTGAGGAGACGGCCTATCTTTTGATGTTCGGCCAGCTGCCCACCGCAGAGCAGCTGAAGGCCTTCAACGAGCAGCTGGCCTTCTACCGCAGCCTGCCCACCAACTTCGTGCGGGACGTCATTCTCAAGGCCCCCAGCAGCGACATGATGAACACCCTGGCCCGGTGCGTGCTGACCATGGCCAGCTACGACGACAAGCCGGACGACATCAGCCTGCCCAACGTGGTGCGCCAGTGCATCGACCTCATTGCCATCTTCCCGCTCATCTCGGTGTATGCCTACCAGGCCTACAACCACTACAAGAACGGCAACAGCCTCTACATCCACACCCCGCGGCCGGACCTGTCCACCGCGGAGAACATCCTCACCCTGCTGCGGCCGGACGGCCGGTACACCACGCTGGAGGCCCACATCCTGGACCTGTGCCTGGTGCTGCACGCGGAGCACGGCGGCGGCAACAACTCCACCTTCACCACCCACGTGGTCACCAGTTCCGGCACCGACACCTACAGCTGCATGGCCGCCGCGCTGGCCAGCCTGAAGGGCCCCCGCCACGGCGGCGCCAACATCAAGGTGGTGCAGATGTTCGAGGACCTGAAGGCCAGCGTGAAGGACTGGGCCGACGAGGACGAGATCCGCGCCTACCTGCTGGGCTGTCTGGAGGGCCAGCGCTTCGACAAGAGCGGCCTCATCTATGGCATGGGCCACGCGGTGTATTCCATCAGCGACCCCCGCGCCACCCTGCTGCGGGGCTTTGTGGAGCAGCTCTCGGAAGAAAAGCACATGCACGAGGAATACGCCCTCTACTCCGCCGTGGAGCGCCTTGCGCCCCAGGTCATCAGCGAAAAGCGCAAAATCTACAAGGGCGTTTCCGCCAACGTAGACTTCTACAGCGGCTTCGTTTACCGCATGCTGGGCCTGCCCACCGAACTGTTCACCCCCATCTTTGCCATCGCCCGCGTGGCGGGCTGGAGCGCCCACCGCATGGAGGAGCTCATCAACATGGGCAAGATCATCCGCCCGGCCTACATGGCGGTGCAGCCCCATCGGGAGTATGTGCCCATGGACCAGCGGGGCTGAGCATTCTAAGGAGGCGTTGCGGCTGTTTCTCCCTATTTCATGGAGCTGTTCAACGCCGGCCTGGCGCTGCAACAGGCAGCCTGCATCCTTGTCATTCTGGCCTGCCTCAAAAAAACTGAAAAGTGGTTTTCCAGCCAATAGAAAGACCCGCCCCGGGAAGAAGTTCCGGGGCGGGTCTTATTTGCTTTCAGCTCGGCCTTCAGGCGCGCACGATGACGTGCTTGGGGCAGACTTCCACGCACTGGCCGCAGCCGGTGCACTTGGAATAGTCGATGCTGGCCAGGAAGTTGGTGACCTTGATGGCCTCGCTGGGGCAGGTCTTCTGGCACTTCATGCAGCCGATGCAGCCGGTCTGACACTCCTTCATGACCACGGGGCCCTTCTCGGTGTTGTGGCACAGCACCAGGGGCTTGGCCTCCATGTCAGAGGCCATCTCGATGACGCTCTTGGGGCAGGCAGCGGCGCAGGCGCCGCAGCCGGTGCACTTCTCGGGGTCCACTTTGGCGATGCCGTCCACCACATGGATGGCGTCGAACTTGCAGGCCTTGACGCAGTCGCCCAGGCCAAGGCACCCGTAGGCGCAGGCCTTGGGGCCGCCATACAGAGCGGCGGCGGCGGCGCAGCTGGAAACGCCGTGGTAATCGAAGATCTGGGTGCAGACGCCGGGCTTGCCCTGGCAGCGCACGGTGGCGCGCACAGCGGCGGTGGCGCCGGCCTCCACGCCCATGACGGCGGCCACGTCGGCGGCAGCCTTGGCGCCGCCGGGCACGCACTTATTCACAGGCGCGCCGCCTTCCACAATGGCCTTGGCGTAGTCGGCGCAACCGGCGTAGCCGCAGGCGCCGCAGTTGGCGCCGGGCAGGCAGGAGGTCACTTCGCCGATGCGGGGGTCCTCCTCCACGGCCATGAACTTGGCGGCCAGCACCAGGATCACAGAGCCCAGAAGGCCGGCCACAGTAACGATGGCAATAGCAAGTGCAATGTTCATCTCAGCCGCCTCCTCACACAGTTCCAAAGATGTTCTCGACGATGCCGCCGAAGCCGCCAAAGCTCAAAGCAGCCACCGAGGCGGCCACCAGGGTGATGGGCAGGCCTTCAAAGCACTTGGGGGGCTGAGCGTCCTCCAGGCGCTTGCGCACGCCGCTGAACATCACCATGGCCAGCATGAAGCCGACGCCCGCGCCCACGGCGCACACCATGCTCTCGGCGAAGTTGTAGCCGTTGTCGATGTTCAGCACGGTAACGCCCAGCACGGCGCAGTTGGTGGTGATCAGGGGCAGGTAAACGCCCAGGGCCTTGTGCAGGGGAGGCATGAATTTCTTCATGATGACCTCCACCAGCTGCACCAGCACCGCAATGACCAGGATAAAGACGATGGTCTGCAGGTAGCCCAGGTCCCATTTGAGGGTGCCGTCGGCGTTCACCGGGGTCAGCAGGTAGGTCTGGATGGGCCAGGTCACCGCAGTGGCCAGCGCCATGACGAAGATAACGGCGCAGCTCATGCCGAAGGCGGAGTCCAGCTTTTTAGACACGCCCAGGAAGGGGCAGATGCCCAAAAACTGCACCAGAACGTAGTTGTTCACCAAAATCATGGTGAAGAAAATAGCAGCCAAAGCCATTATTCACAGCCCCCTTTCGCGCCACAGGCGCCCTTGGAGGGGCAGCCCTCGCAGCCCACGCTGCGCTTTCTCCGGTCGCCCAGCTTGGTCTCGATGAAGACCACCAGCGCCATCAGCAGGCCGAAGGTGAAGAAGCCGCCGGCGGGGCTGGTCATGAAGGTGAAGCGGTCGATGCTCTCGGGGATGATCTGGATGCCGTACCAGGTGCCGGCGCCCAGCACCTCGCGGATGGTGCTCATGAGCAGCAGAGCCAGGGTGAAGCCCAGGCCCATGCCCACGCCGTCCAGCGCGGAATCCACCACGCCGTTCTTGGAGGCGAACATCTCGGCACGGCCCAGGATGATGCAGTTCACCACGATCAGGGGCAGATACACGCCCAGGGCGGCGTCCAGGTCAGGGAAGTAAGCCTTGACCAGGTTCTGCACGATGGTCACGAAGGTGGCGATGACGGTGATGTAAGCCGGCAGGCGCACCTGGCCGGGGATCACCTTGCGCAAAGCAGAGATGGCGATGTTGGAGCAAACCAGCACAAAGGTGGCCGCAAAGCCCATGCCGAAGGCATTGGACACCGCCGTGGTCAGGGCCAGCGTGGGGCAGGTGCCCAGCACAAGGCGGAGCACCGGGTTTTCCTTCACGAGGCCGTCGGTAAGAATTTTCAGTTTACCCATGATTCAAACAGCCTCCTCTCTCAAGATGCGCTGGACGCGCTGGCAGCGGGCACGCTGGCGGCTTCGCTGGTGGTGGAAGCGCTGCTTGCGGCGCTGTCGGCGGGCACGCTGGCGGCTTCGCTGGTGGTGGAAGCGCTGCTTGCGGCGCTGTCGGCAGGCACGCTGGCGGCGCCGCTGGCAGCGGTTTCGCCAGTGCCGGCGTTCGGGTTCAGCAGGGCGATGGCCTGCACGCACTTGCGCACGGCCTTCTTCACGCCCACGGTGGACTGGGTGGAACCGGCCACGGTGTCCACACCGTCCAGGCCGGCCTCATTGGCGATGCCGGTGTACTGGCTCAGGTAGTCCTCGCCGGCGGCCACGTCGCCGATGCCGGCGGTCTGGGTGGAAGCGTCCACCCACACGCCGGTGATGACGCCATTGGCGTCAAAGCCCACGGCGATGGTCATGGGGCTGGTGGCGTACTCCCAGCCCTTGTCCTCGGCGTACAGCACGTAGCTGCCGTCGTCGCCCTGCCAGGCCTCGGTCAGGCCCTCGGGGGCGTCGATCTGGGTCATGGAGGCAGCGCCCGGCGCCAGCATGGCGCGCACTTCCTCGGGGCTGAGGGTCACGGGGCCTTCGTCCACCACGGCGGCCTGGCCCAGAGCCACTTCGTTGAAGCAGTTCATGGCGCTGGTCACAGCGGAGGCGGCGGCCTTGGAGGAAACGGTGGCGCCGGAGATGGCGTCGATGTTGGCGCCCACCTCGGGCGCCTCGCTCATGCCGATGAACTGCTGGATGAAGCTGATACCGTCTTCACTGCCGTCCACCAGCTTCTGGCCGTAGCCGGAAGTCTCGGAGTTGGCCAGGAACTGGATGCCTACGATGGTGCCGTTCGCGTCGAAGCCCACGATCACGGGCACGTCGCCGCCGAAGCCCTTTCCGTAGGCCTGGATGGCCCAGCCGGCGCCGTTGGTGGCCTTCATCACGGCCTGGATGTTGCTGGTCTGGTAATCGGTGACCGCCTCAAAGCCGTCGGCCTCGGGCAGCACGGCGAAGTACGCCTCGTTGGCGGCGGCTTCTTCCTGCGCCTTGATGATGGGGGCCGTCACTTCGTTGACGGCGGCCAGCGCCGCGCTCGCCACCAGGCAGATGGCGCCCAGCACCACAATGGGCTTTACGATGTTGTTCCAGGTGTTGCCTTTCATGCCTTTTCCGCCCCTTTCTTGTGTTTTTTATAGCCCAGGGGCACCTGCCGGGTCAGATCGTTGATGTAGGGCACGAACAGGTTCATGAGCAGGATGGCGTAGGAAACGCCCTCGGCCATGTTGCCGAAAGCCCGGATGCCGAAGGTGATCAGGCCCAGGCCGATGCCAAACACGATCTTGCCCTTCAGGGTGAAGGGGCTGGTGACATAGTCGGTGGCCATGAAGACCGCGCCGAACAGCAGGCCGCCGGCCAGCACCTCGTGCAGCACCAGCATGCCGGCGTCGGCAGCGCCCAGCTCGCCCACGTTGAGCAGGAAGCTGAACAGCGCGTAGCTGCCCACATAGGTAACAGGGATGGTGGCGGTGATGGTGCGGGTGACGAGCAGCCAGGCCAGGCCGATCAGGATGGCCAAAGCGCAGGTCTCGCCCATGACGCCGCCGTGCACGCCCATAAACAGGTCCATCAGCGGGTACTTGCCCACGCCGCCTTCCACCTGCAGGGGGGTGGCGCTGGAGGCGCCGTCAACGCCCATGATCTGCAGGGTGCGGACCGCCTTGGGCGGGTTCACAAAGGCGGTCATGCGGCTGGCGAAGCCTGTGAACAGCACGATACGGGCCACCAGGGCGGGGTTGGCAAAGTTCATGCCGATGCCGCCGAACAGCTGCTTGGTGATGACGATGGCGATGAAGGCGCCCACCACGGCGATCCACAGGGGCATGGACACAGGCATGTTCAGCGCCAGGATCAGGCCGGTGACCACGGCGGAGAGGTCTCCCACCGGGTTGGGCTTTTTCATCAGGCGGCAGTACAGCCACTCGAACACCACACAGGCCGCCACCGTCACACCGCACAGCAGCAGGGTGTTCAGGCCGAAGATGATGGTGCTGGCCACCACGCAGGGCAGCAGCGCGATGATCACGTTCAGCATCAGCTTGCGGGTGCTGGAATTATCCTGGATGTGAGGGGAGGCGGTAACTTTCAGACAGTTTTCCATATTACTTGTTCGCCTCCTTCTTGGCAAAATCCTTGGCCAGGCTCATGGTCTGGGTGACAGGCCGCTTGGCGGGGCAGACATAGCTGCAGCTGCCGCACAGCATGCACAGGTCGACGCAGAGCTTGTCCAGAGCGGCGGCATCCTTGCTGGTGTAGGCGCCGGCGATGACCACAGGCTCCAGGCCCATGGGGCAGGCGTCGATGCAGCGGCCGCAGCGGATGCAGGGCTGAGGCTCGGGCAGGGTGGCCTTCGCCTCGCTGAACACCAGCAGGCCGTTGTTCTGCTTGAGCACCGGGGTGGCGGGGTCGGCCACGGCAACGCCCATCATGGGGCCGCCCATGATCACCTTGCCGACGGTCACGCCCTCTTTCACGCCGCAGAAATCCAGCACCTCCTGGAGGGGGGTGCCCACGATGACCTCCACGTTCTTGGGCTCCTTGACAGCGTCGCCGTCCACGGTCATGCGGCGGGTGATCAGCGGCATGCCGGTGGCCAGATACTTGCCGATGGTGGACACGGTGGTGACGTTCAGCACGATCACGCCCGCGTCGGCGGGCAGGCCGCCCTGCGGCACCTCGCGCCCGGTGACGGACTCGATGAGCACCTTCTCAGCGCCCTGGGGATAGCGGCTGGGCAGAGGCTTGACCTCCACGCCCTCCACGCCCTTGGCCAGGCTGCACATCAGGTCGATGCACTCGGGCTTGTTGCGCTCGATGCCGATGAAGCACTTTTTGATGCCCAGATGCTTCATCACGGCCTCGATGCCGCTCATCACGGTCTCGCTGTTTTCCAGAAATTCCCGGGCGTCGGCAGTCAGGTAAGGCTCGCACTCGGCGCCGTTGATGACCAGGGTGTCCACCGGGGCCTTGGGGCTCAGCTTCACCGCGGTGGGGAAGCCGGCGCCGCCCAGGCCCACAAGGCCGCAGGCCTGCACCGCAGCGATCAGGCTTTCCTTGTCGGTCACGACGGGAGGCTTCACCGCCGGGTCAACGGTCTGCTCACCGTCCGGCTGGATGGTCACCGCCGGGCAGAAGCTGCCGTCGGACAGGCGGACGTTATCCACCCCGGTCACAGTGCCGGAAACGCCGGAGTAGATGTTTGCGCTGACGAAGCCGCCGGCCTGGCCGACCAGGGTGCCCACCTGAACGGCGTCGCCCTTCTTCACCACCGGCGTGCAGGGCGCGCCGATGTGCTGCTGCATGGGAAGGACCACCTTGGTGGGAACGGGCATTTTGACCGTTTCCATCCCGGCGGTTCCCTTCTCATGCGGGACGCGGGCGCCCAGCGCCGCGCGCTTTAGCTTTTTCAACATAAGTTGAACGATCCCCCATTTCTGTTGGTCTCGGGCACCCCGCCGCCCGGCTGGCGGCCGCAAATGCCCATTGTTTTTATTGTAGCATTTTTCTTCCTCAAGTCAACCGTTCCTTGTACGATTTCACAGCGCTTGGCGCCCCATTTTCCGCCTTTGGGCCTGCCGCAAAAACTGTTTGCACAAACAGCCGTGAATGTGGTATACTATGTAGCAGGAGAATTGCACTCAAACGGCGGGCGGCCGCCGCCCGCTTTCGATACAAAAGGAGGTCGCGTTTCATGAAACTGCTTGGCAAACTGGTGATGCTTTTGCTGGCCGCCGGGGCCGTGGTCTTCGGCCTGGCCCTGCTGCGGGAGACCCGGCCCGATTACATCCCGGTGTATGATACCGAGGAGGACGACCTGTTCTGAGCCCCGACGCACAAACGAAGGGACCCGCCGCTTTCGCGGCGGGTCCCTTTTTGTTTTGTTTTGGGGTCACTCCCCCGCTTCGGCTTCCAGTCGGCAGCTGCCCTTGTAAGGTTTTTTCGCGCGGATGGTCAGCGAACCGTCCGCCTCTTCGGTGCAGTCGTACTGCCCGGGCTTCAGCGCCACCTTTTCGGCCACGCCGTCCAGATTTCCGTCGGTGTAAAGGGTGACCTTCAGCGCGCCCTGTGCCGTGCGCTCCGCCTCCAGGCCGGGGCGGTGGAGCTGCAGTTCCAGGGCGCCGGTGGTCTTGAGCAGCCGCCCTGCCTCGTCAAAGGCCCAGGCCACCACCGTGACGAACACCGGCACATGGGGCTTTTTCATCTTCGCGCCGGTGAGGTTCAGCACCAGCGTTGCCTCGTGGGATGCACCCACCACCGCGGGCACCACCGCTTTCAGCCCCTCGGGGCAGATGGCGGTGGGGATGTAGTGCCAGCGCAGGCCCTCGCCGCCGTTCACGGTAAGCCGGATGTCCACCGCCGCGCCTTTGGTGTTCACCAAATCGTCGAAGGGGCGGTAAAAGCTGACCGACACCGAGGGGGTGTCCTCTCCTTCCAGGTCGGGGGCTTCGCTGGAGAGGTCCGGGTCCTCATAATCTTCCCGCCGCCTGGCGAAGGGGGTGTTTTCCAGCACGGAAGAAAGCCCGTTCAGCACCGCGCCGCCCCCAAGGCCCAGGGCCGCCGCGCCGGCAGTGGTGGCCGCCGCCCGCTTGGCGGCGTCGGCGCCCTCCCACACCGGGACGCCGGTGGAAACAGCGTCGGAGCCCACCGGCACCGCCGAGAACGCCAGCCGCAGGGGCGTGTCCTCCAGCCCTTTTACCGTGTGGGTCTCACCCGCCAGCTCCCAGACGGCGGTCATGCGGTTGCCGCTGCCCGCGCCGGGCCAGACCATCTGGCAGTCCAGCCGGGTATCGCCGGCCCAGACGTTGACCGTGTAGACCGGGATATCGCCCCGGTAGGAAGCGCGGAGCACCGCTTCCTGGGGGCTGGCAAGCTGGCTATCCGGGTCTTCCAGCGCCTGCCACACCGCGTCGATGTATTCCTGCGCCGCTTTCCGGGTCTCAAACTGCCATTCCCCGTCCGCCCGCTCCACCTGGGGCAGCGGCAGGGTGGCCACAGCCTCAATGGTGCAGTGCAGTTCCATCTCCGCGCTGCCGGTAAGATCCGGCCATATCTCCGTGGGGTCCTCCCCCGCTTCGATGCGGGCGTTCCTGTTCAGCGCCAGGTCGGTAAAGGTCACCCGCAGAGAGCCCTTGGAAGCGGGCACCGGTCGGGCCACGGTGACTTTTTTTCCGTCGGTCCCCAGGACCAAAAACTCCTCATGCACCGCGTCCTGCTGGCCTTCTCTGCCTTTGTACACCCGTTCCTGATCCAACAGGTCCGTGCGGGCCACGATCCCCCATGAGAAGTACTGCATAGTAGAGCGGGGCACCTGGAAGGTCATATCGCAGGTAAAGGAATAGGTTTCCCCTTTCGTCAGGGTCACAAAGCCGTCCTCCCCCACGTCCGGCCCGCTCAGGACCGTTTGCACATGGCCCGCGGCGCTGTTTCCCTGGGGGCCGAAGCGTATCTGCTCCAGATATTCCCACTGGGTCTCCTCCGCGAACACCGGCGCAGCGAAGGCAAGGCACAGGCCCGCCGCCCCAGCCAGCGCCGAAAGACGGCGTATGATTCTTTTTTTCATTTGCTGCGCACCTCCTTGGCGGGCGCGTCCCCTTTTTTCGTCTTTACAGCCGGCAGCACCAAACAGAACACACCCAGCGCCGCCAGCAGAATGGGCAGGCCCCAGGCCAGCAGCGGCCAGACAAAGGCCGCCTCGAGGTTTTTGGTGCAGGAGACGGGCACCGCCGCCGCCATGCCCACCGCAAAGCCGGCGAAGATGCGGTCAATAAATCCGCGGTTCACCGTGCGCAAGGCCTTTTTGGCCAGCAGCAGGTTCAGCAGGGTGATGAGCAGGCCCCGCTGGCGGGCGATCTGGCCGCCGATGCTCAAAAACAGCGCTACGCAGACCATGCTGTTCACGGCGCTGCCGTCGCCAGTGAGGAAGGGATAGACCGCCAGCGCCGCCGCGCCGCCCAGAAAGCCCGCCGCCAGCATGCGGGGGGAACGGTCCTTCCAGAGCAGTTTCAGGTTGGAATACTGGGGAATGCGGCCAAACAGCTGGGCCTTGGTCTGGGCTTTCAGCTCGTCTTTCACGTTGTCGCGGCGGCGTCCATCCCACTTGCGACGCATCAGCAGCCCGCGGAACAGGCTGTTGAAGCAGATCAGCAGGACGGCCTTGCCGATGACGCCGCCCACCGCGCTGCCCTCCATGCCGGCAAGCGCGCCGGTGAGGAAGTTCAGCGGCCACAGAATGGCCCACTGGATGCCCGCCGCCCGCAGCCAGCTGAGCAGCAACCACAGCACCGCCATAATGGCCGTGGGCGCAAGGCTGGACTTGAGAGTCTCCACAAACGTTTTCCAAAACCCCGGTTTTTTCTCCGTCTGCGGCAAGGCTGCCGCGTTCAGTGTTTCTTCCATGATCCTTCCCCTTTTTCCGCAAAGACATTCGGCTTTTGCCGACATCCTATCCCATTATAATACAGGCCCTTCCCTTTGGAAAGCCTTCCCCGGCAAAAAGCGCCGCCGTCCACAAAGGGGCGGCGGCGCTTGCTTATTCCTCTTTTGCGGGCACGGCGGGCACGGGCCGCACCAGCGCGGTTTTGACCTGATGGGAGCGGAACTCCGCCTCCCGTATCTCCAGACCCGCCGTGTTCACCTCGGCGGCGGCCCCGTCCGGGGGGATGGAGCCCAGGGCGCTGAGCACCAGCCCGTTGAAGGTGTCGAACTGGTCGCAGGGCAGCGGCACTTCCAGCGCGGCGGCCACCTCGGCGAGGGGCGCGTCGCCCCGCACCCGCCAGATGCCGGGGCTCACCTGCTGCACCGGCGCGGCTTCCTCGCCGCCGTCGCCGTTCAGCTCGCCCACCAGCTGTTCCAGCAGGTCGTTCATGGTCACGATGCCCTCAAAGCCGCCGTATTCGTCCAGCACCACGGCCATGGGCTCGCCGGTGCGCTTCATGTTGCGGAACAAAACGTCCGCGCGCACGCACTCCGGCACGAAATAAGCCGGGTGCACCGCCTGTTGCATCACGGCGGCGCGGCTTTTGTCCTCCAGGCAGAGGTAGTCCCGCACGTCCAGCACGCCCATCACATTGTCGGCGCTGCCCTCGCACACGGGATAGCGGGAGTGGCGGCCGGCGCGGATGGTGCGGTCCCATTCCTCCTGCCCGTCCTCCGTCCAGAGCAGCTGCACCTCGGTGCGGTGGGTGGCGATCTCGCCGGCGGTGCGGTCGTCGAACTCGAACACGTTCTGGATGAACTCCTTTTCGGCGCGGTCGATGACCCCCTTTTCGCTGCCCTCGTCCACCATCATGCGGATCTCCTCCTCGCTGACGGTCTCCTCGTGGGCATTGGGGTCCACCCCCAGCAGGCGCAACACGCCGTTGGTGGAGGCGGTGAGCAGCCAGACGATGGGCGCGAAGGCTTGGGCGATGGCGCACAGCAGGGCGGACATGCCCAGGGCCAGGGGCTCGGCCTTGCGCATGGCCAGCCGCTTTGGCACCAGCTCGCCAAAGACCAGCGTGAAGTAGGAGAGCACCAGCGTGATGAGCACCACGGCCACCGCGTCCAGCGTGGCGGCGGGCACCGGCACGCCCAGGCTCAAGAGCCAGGCGACCAGCCCGTCGGAGAAGTTTTCGGCCGCGAAGGCGCTGCCCAGAAAGCCGGACAGGGTGATGGCCACCTGGATGGTGGCTAAAAAACGGGCGGGCTGGCTGGTGAGGCGGGCAAGGCGGGCGGCCCGCTTGTCGCCGGAGGCGGCCAGCCGCGCCAGGCGGGTGTCATTCATGGAGATGACGGCGATCTCGGCGCAGGCGAACACGGCGTTGAGGCCGATGAGGGCCGCCTGAAGCAAGAGCATGAGAGCAAGGGAATTTTCCAAAGCAACGTTCCTCCTTGAGAACTGAAAGCACTGTTTTTAAACGCAAACGGACACAGCCCGGCGCCTACTCTCGCAGGCACAGGCTATGTCCGATAAAGCTTTGTATGTGCGGCAAAGGAGGATTTTCTCCTTCGGTACTGTCGCCGTCGTCCATGGTTTTGTGCGTCACGCTTTCCTTTCGTATGATTTGTGAATCAGCATAGCATATCCGCCCGCCTCTGTCAAGAAGCGGGCGGAACACAAAGCAGAAAGCCGCCGCAGGCGGTGCGCCGCTTGCGCTTTGCCGCCCCCGAAGCGGCGGGGCCCCCATGAAACTTTGCGCAGCAAGGTTTCATGGGGAGAAGGAGGAGCAAGGGAGCGGGAGAATGACGCTTTTTGGTGCCGAAGGCATAAAAAAGCTCGTCGCAAGCGATACATCGCTTGCGACGAGCTGGAGCCGGCAGACGGATTCGAACCCCCGACCTGCTGATTACAAATCAGCTGCACTACCAGCTGTGCTATGCCGGCCCAACGCGGCGCTGTGAAGGCGCCGTAAGCACATTATAGCAAAACTTGCCCTGCGGGGCAAGGGCTTTTTGGCCCTCCCCGCTCAGGCTTCGGCGGCGGCCAGCTGCCGCTGCAGGCGGCTGAAATCCTCCAGGGTGAGCTGTTCCGGCCGGGCCGTGGCGGGCAGGCCCGCCGCCTCCAGCGCCGACATCACCGCGGCCTTGGAGATGCCCAGCGCTCCGCTGACCGAGTTTGCCGCCGTCTTGCGCCGCTGGCTGAAGGCCGCCCGGATGAGCCGGAAAAAGCCCGCCTCGTCCGCCGTTTCCACCGCGGGGCTCTGGCGCACTTCCAGCTGGATCACCGCGCTGGTGACCTTTGGCGGCGGGTAGAAGCTGCCCGGCTGCACGCTGAACAGAAGGCGCGGCTTCGCGTAGTAGGCCACCGCGTAGCTGATGGCCCCCGCCTCCCGGCTGCCCGGCGCGGCGGTGATGCGCTGGGCCGCCTCCTTCTGCACCATCACCGTAATGTGGCGGATGGGCAGCTTTTCCTCCAGCAGGCGCATCAGGATGGGGCTGGTGATGTAATAAGGCAGGTTGGCGCACACCGCCACCGGCATGCCGGGGAATTTTTCCTTGATGAGGCCCGCAATGTCTACTTTTAGTATATCCTGCAAAACGATTTCCACATTGTCGAATTCCGCCAGCGTTTCCTCCAGCAGGGGGGGCAGGCGCTTGTCCACCTCCACCGCCACCACCTTTTTGGCCCGCAGGGCCAGCTCCTTGGTGAGCACGCCGATGCCGGGGCCGATCTCCAGCACGCCCCAGCTTCCGTCGATGCCGGCGGCCTCCACGATCTTGGGGCAGACGCCGGGATTGACGATGAAGTTCTGGCCAAAGCCCTTGGAAAGGGCAAAGTCATGCCGCGCGCACAGTCCGCGGATGGTGGAAAGATCGGTGAGGTTGGGCATAAAAAGCCTGCCTTTCTGCAAAGACCAGGGCAGCGCCCCGCGGGCGGGACGCTGCCCTGTAAGCTGTTTATTCTTCGCCGGCGGAAGCGGAGGATGAGGTGTCCCCGGCGGTGCTGTCCGCCGAGGAGGCGGAGGCGCTGCCCGACGCGGCGGAGGAAGAGCTTTCGCCGCTGTCGGTGGAAGCGCCGGTGAGCAGCCTGGCCGCAGCCAGCGCACGGCTCACCTGGGGGTCGCTCTCCAGCGGCGCGCCGGTCTCGGCGCTGCTGGAGGGGGCCACCTCAACGTCCACGGCAAGGCCGGTGCCGTCGAAGCTTTCGCCGTTCGCGGTGATCATCTTGGCCACCGTGATAACCACGGCGCTGCCGTCGCTCATGCGGTGGGGCTCCGCCTGGATGGTGCCCTTGCCGTAGGTCTTCTGGCCCACCAGCTGGGCGCCGGAGAACTGGCGCAGGCTCTCGGCAAACAGCTCGGCGCTGCTGGCCGTTTCGCCGTCCACCAGCACCACCATGGGCAGGTCCACGCTGGAGTCGTCGCTTTCGCCCAGCAGGGTGCGCTCGCCGGTCTTGTACTCGGCCCAGACGATGTCGCCGCCCGGCACCAGCAGGTCGATGCAGTCCACGGCGGAACTGAGCAGGCCGCCGGCGTTGCCGCGCACGTCAAACACCAGCGCAGCGGCGCCCTGGCCGGTGAGGTCGTTCACCGCCTTGCTGAACTGGGTGATGGTGGTGGAATCGAACTGGGTGATCCTGATGTAGCCGATGGAGCCCTCCATCATCTGGTACTCCACGCTGGGGATGACGTATTTGCTGCGGATGACGGTGTACTCCGATGTCTCGGAGTCGGGCGACATGTAGCTGAGCGCCACCTGGGTGCCGCTCTCGCCCTGCAGGCGGGCGAGCACGTTCTCGCGGGTGAGGTTCTTCACATCCGCGCCGTCGATGGCGGTGATGAAGCCGCCCACCTGCAGGCCCAGCTCTTCGGCGGGGCTGCCGGCGTAGACCTGGGTGATGCGGGCGTAGCCGGAGGCGTCCTTCACCACGTCCACGCCCACGCCCACGATGTTGCCGCTCTGCACCTCCAGCAGTTCGGTGTACTGTTTGGCGGTGTAGTAGGTGGCGTTGCGGTCGCCGGTGCCCAGGACATAGCCGTAGCTGATCATGTCGAAGAGGGTGGGATCCTGGATGTCGCCGTAGTAATTGGCGCGCACGTATTTGTCCAGTTCGGCGAGCTTCGAGTACATGCTCTCCTTCTCCTGCACCGAGGGGATGGTCTGATCGAAGATCTGCCGCGCCAGGATCATGGTCACCGAGAAGGTGACGGTCATGGCGATGATGGCGATGGTAAGCGCCAGGCTGACGCTGATTTTCTTGTTCATGGGCTCTCCTTCCGGGTCAGAAGCCGTAGGCCAGCTGGAAGATCACGGTGCTGAGCACGGAAACCGTCATCAGCGCGGCGATCACCAGGCAGACGATGCGCACGAAGGGCTTGTGATTCATTGGGTCTCTTACCTCCATCCCGGCCCCGTCACGGGGGACTGATGTAATTGCGGGGGTTCTGGCGCACGCCGTTGACCCGCACCTCAAAATGCAGATGGTTGCCGCTGGAGTTGCCGGTGGAGCCCACATAGCCGATCACCTGGCCCTGGGTCACCGTCTGGCCCACGCTGACGATGGCCCCCGGCGACTGCATGTGGGCATAAAGGGTGGCGATGCCGTCGCCGTTGTCGATCATCACCACGTTGCCGTAGCTCGAGTGGCCGGTGGTTGCCGCCACGGTGCCGTTGTGGGCGGCGTAGATGGGGGTGCCGCCGGCGATGGCGATGTCCAGCCCCTTGTGGCCGCTGCTGAACACGCCGTTCACCCACTGGTCGGCGCCGAACTCGGTGGTCACCCGGCCCGCGCCGGGCAGGGGCCAGATGAAGCCCTCGGCGCACTCGCCGCTGCCGGAGGAGGCGTTCTGCCTGACCCACTGTTCATAGGCGGCCTCGGCCTCGTCGGCGATCTTCTGCTTTTCGGCCACCACCTGTTCCTGTGCCTTGGCGTCGGCGTCCAGCTTGCTGATGGTGGCGTCCTGGGCCTGGATGTTGGCGCTGAGCTGGTCGGATTTATCCTCCAGGGCGGCCTTGGCGCTCTCCAGTTCCGCCATGGCCTGCTCCAGCTCCTGCTTTTCCGCCTCCAGCTCGGCCTTCTGGGCGTTCATCTCCTCCAGCACCTCGGTGTCCTTTTCGCTCACCTGCTGCAGGGTGGAAGAGAAGGTGAGCAGGTCGTAGAGGCTCTGGGCGCTGGTGATCATGGCCACCGCGCCGGAGTCATGCATGACCTGCATGGCCTGCATGCGGTCCTTGAAATCGCCCCAGCGCTCGTCGATCTGGGCCTGCTTTTCGGCGATGACCTGCTCCTGGTTCGCGATCTCCAGTTCCTTTTGCTGGATCTGCTCGATGGACTGGCTGATCTGGTCCAGGATGATGCTCTGCTGGTTCTTCAGGCTCTGTTTCTGGGCCTGGGCCTTGTCCTTGCTGCTTTCGATCTGCTCGTACTTTTCTTTCTCTTCGGCCAGTTCCTTCTCGGCCTGCTCCCAGTCGCTCTTGTAATCCGCAAAGGCGGGCGCAAGCAGAGCGGGGGCCAGCAGCGCCGCCGCCAGCATCCCGCAGGCGGTGCGGCACAGCACGGGTTTGATTCGCTTCACGGCGGTCCCTCCCTGTGTTGTCAGATGGTCAGACTTTCAGATATTTGCGGATGGAGCTGGCGGTGCCGATGCTGCCGATGAGCACGCCGAAGAGGACGAAGCCCCCCAGCACCAGATACCAGACCTTCGCCAGCGGCAGCAGGGTGCCGGCCAGCAGGGTGCCCCAGAAACCGGGCAGGCCCACGGCAAACACCAGCAGCAGCTGGTAGCCGCCCAGCACCACCACGGTGGAGACGGCGCCGGCAATGAGGCCCACGGTGACGCCCTCCACAAAGAAGGGCAGGCGGATGAAGCCGTTGGTGGCGCCCACATACTTCATGATGTTGATCTCTTTGCGGCGGGCGAACACGGTGAGGCGGATGGTGTTGCTGATGACCACCACGCTCACGAAGCCCAGCACCGCCACCAGGATGACGCACACCAGGCTGACGCCCTTGTGGATGCTGGTGAACATCTGGCTCAGCTGCATGGGCGCGCCCACCGAGGAAACGCCCTCGATGGCCTCCAGCTGGGGCTGGATGGCGGGCAGGTCGCTCACGTCGTCCAGCACCACCCGGTAGTTGGCCAGGAAGGGGTTCTCGCTGCCCTCGAACACGTCGAAGAGGTAGGCGTTGTCGCCCATGCTCTCCTTCATGCGCTCCAGAGCCTCGTCCTTGGAGACGTATGTCACTTCCCGCAGGCCGCTGATGCTGCGCAGGGCGGAATCCACCGCGGCAAGCCCCTCTTCGGTGAGGTCCTCGTCCAGATAGACCACCGTCTCGTTCTGGCTGCCCAGATAATCCATCAGGCTGCCCACGTTGAGGGTGAACAGGCCGGCCACGCCGGTGATGAGCAGGCAGACGGTGAGCACGCCGATGCTGGCGGCGCTCATCAGCCGGTTTTTCACCATGCTGTGCAGGCCCTGGCGAGCCAGATACTTGAAACTGGACCAGTTCACAGCAGCACCTCCCCCACCGGCGCTTCGGCGGTGTCGCCCACCACGTTGCCGTGGTCGATGCGGATGACCCGCTTGCTGAAGCGGCGGGCCAGCTCGTGTTCATGGGTGACCACCACCACGGTGATGCCCACCGAGTTGATGGCGCTGAGCAGGCCCATCATCTCCACGCTCAGCTCGGGGTCGATGTTGCCGGTGGGCTCGTCGGCGATGATGAGCTGGGGGCTGTGCACCAGGGCGCGGGCCAGCGCCACCCGCTGCTGCTCGCCGCCGGAAAGTTCGTCCGGGTATTTGTCCATCTTGCCGGAGAGGCCCACCAGGTTGAACACATAGGGCACCCGGGCCACGATCTTCTTTTCGGGGATGTTGGTCACCCGCATGGCAAAGGCCACGTTCTCGTAGGCGGTCATGGAGGGGATGAGGCGGAAGTCCTGGAACACCACGCCCATGTTGCGGCGCAGGTAGGGCACTTCCCGCTCTTTCAGGCGGGAGAGGTCCTTTCCGTCCACCAGGACATGGCCGCTGGTGGCCTTTTCCTCCCGGAGGATGAGTTTCAGGAAGGTGGACTTGCCCGCGCCGGAGTGCCCCAGCACGAACACGAATTCGCCCTTGTGGATGTGCAGGCTGACATTCTTCAGGGCGGTGTTCCCGCCGGGATACACCTTGGTCACATTGTCGAAAACGATCATCGGGATACCTCTGCTGTGCGGGCCGGCGCTAAGCGTGAAACAGCCGGTCACGGTGTGCGACCGGCCGCCTGCTGGCGCTTGGGCTGCTATGTAAACGAAGAACGGGCAGGCATCATTGCACGCCGCGCGCAGAAAAGCGCGCGGCGTGCCGAAAGGCCCGCTCAGTACTTGGCCGGGTTGGCGCTCAGATACTTCTTGACCATCAGCGCCACCTTGAAGACGATGGCGTCGTCGAACTCGCGCAGGTCAAGGCCGGTGAGCTTCTTGATCTTCTCCAGACGGTAGACCAGGGTGTTGCGGTGCACGAACAGGCCGCGGCTGGTCTCGGAGACGTTGAGGTTGTTCTCGAAGAAGCGCTGGATGGTGAACAGGGTCTCGGCGTCCAGGCTTTCGATGCTGCCCTGCTTGAACACCTCCCGTAGGAACATCTCGCACAGGGTGGTGGGCAGCTGGTAGATCAGGCGGGCGATGCCCAAATGATCGTAGCTGATGATGGACTGCTCGGTGTCGAACACCTTGCCCACTTCCATGGCCACCTGGGCCTCCTTGAAGCTGGTGGCCAGGTCCTTCACGTTGCCGATGGGGGTGCCGATGCCCACCACCGCCTTGATGTAATGCTCGCCGGAGAGGGTGTCCACGATGGAGGCGGCCAGCTTTTCGATGTCCCGCTGGTCGATGCCGCGGCGGATCTCCTTCACCAGAACGGTGTCGGTCTCGCTGATGTTGAACACGAAGTCCTTCTGCTTGTCCGGGAACAGGCCGCTGACCACGTCGTAGGCGGAGATGTCGGCGCCGGAGGTGACGCGGATGAGCAGCACCACTCGGGACACGTCGGTGGCGAAGTGCAGCTCCCGGGCTTTGGCGTAAATGTCGCCGGGGAGGATATTGTCCAGCACCACGTTCTTGATGAAGTTGGCTTTGTCGAACTTCTCGTCGTGATACTGCTTGATGCTCTGCAGGCTGATGGCCATCAGGCTGGCGAACTGGCCGGCGGTCTCGTCGGTACCCTCCACATACACGGCGTAGTCGTTGTGCTTGTTGGAGCTGAACTGATGGTAGGTGCAGCCGCCGCACTGGAAGCTGTCGCCGGTGAGGCGCTCGGCGGCAAAGCCGTCCCGCACTTCGCCGATCATGTTCAGATCCGAGCAGGAGATGACGGTGCCGGTCTCGTCCACGACGCCCACCGTACGGCCAATGGCGTCCTTCATCTGGTACACGACGCCCTGAAATACTCTGTTCGCCATAGAAATGCTCCCCTTTTTTATATTCGATGATAGCCTTGCGGCTGCGTTTGTGATTTTGAACAATTACAAACAACGTCTGTGTATATATTACACAATGAAATTTACTTTTGCAACATATTTCGGGCAAAAAAAATGCCATTTATTGTGTAATTTTGAGTTTCGGGTAAAAAAGGGGCAAAATAACGCCTTTTTTATCCTATTCTATAATTGTGACGGTTGTTTGAAAAAAGTTTGAAAAGCGGCCTTCGGAGCCGCTTTTCACTCCCCTGCCCCCGCCTGCAAAAGGGCCTTTTCCTCGGGCGTGATGAGCCGCCAGGCCCCCGGCGCGAGGCTCTCGTCCAGCGAAAGGCCGCCGATGGCGGTGCGGTGCAGCTCGTTCACTCCCGCGTCCAGGGTGCCGAACATCCGCTTGATCTGGTGGTAGACCCCCTGGCGCAGCACCACGGTGGCGGCAAAGGGGTCGGTCCCGTCCGGAATAAGCAGCGCCGGCTGCATCCTCTGGCCGTCCGCCAGGGTGACGCCGGCGGCGAAAGCCTCCACCATCGCCGGGGTGACGGGCGTATCCAGCACCACCCGGTAGGTCTTGGGCACGTGGCGCTTCGGGGCCAGGATGCCGTGGGCGAAAGCCCCGTCGTCGGTGAGCAGCACAAAGCCGGTGCTGGCCTTGTCCAGCCGGCCGGCGGGAAAGAGCTGCCGCCGGGGAAAGGCCCCGCCCACCAGATCCACCACCGTTTTGTCGCGGCCGTCGGCGCTGGCGCTGACCACCCCGGCGGGCTTGTTCAGCATGATATATACATATTCCTCACGCCCCAAAGGTTTGCCGCCGGCGCAGACGGAATCGCCCTCTTTGAGGGCGCAGTCGGCCTTTCTGCACACCTGCCCGTTCACCGTGACCCGCCCCTTGGCGATGAGGCTCCGGGCGGCGGAACGGGTGAGCTGGGCCGCGTCCGCCACGAATTTGTCCAGCCGCACGTCACATGCCCTCCACGAGGCGGCCCCTGTTGCCCTTGCCCTGGAAGGCGTCCACCTCCATGGCCAGCATCACCACCGCCGGCATGCCCCGCATGGCCCGCTCGTGCTCGGGGCCGTCCATCCACTCGCCGGAGTACTTTTCGCAGATGGCCCGCATGCCCGCCTGGCGCTCGGCCTCGCCGGTGACCAGGCGCACGTTGCCCTCGGCCACGCAGCTGGCGTAGACGTAGGTGAACTTGCCGGGCTGGTTCTCGGCGTAGAGCACGCAGGAAAAGCAGGCCCGGGGCCGGGCGGTGAGGTTTTCCAGCTTCTGGCCCGCCCGGGCGCAGTGGAAATAGAGGGTGCGGCCCACCAGCGCGGCGCACATGGGCACCGCGTAGGGGCTGCCGTCCCCGTTCACCGTGCAGAGGAAACCGTATTCGCACTCCCGCAGAACGGTGAGGGCGTCCTCCTCGCTGAGTTTTCGGTCCATTCGGCGCAGCTCGCGCATGGAAAAAATCCCCTTTCCGGTCGGATGTGTGTGTGACTGATTATAGCACATTTTCTCCCCGTTTTGTCTTTCCCCGCGGATTTTTGCGCCGGGGCGCAAAAAAACCGCCGGGGAACCTGCCCCGGCGGCCCGGCTTGTTCGGCCTCACATCTGTTTTTCCAGCTTGCAGCGGTAGTAAACGGCGCTGAACTCCACAAAAAGGTAGGCCGCCACCAGCAGCAGCACCGCCGCCAGCTCCACCTCCATCAGCGCGAAGGTGAGCATCAGCGCGCCAAAGACGAAGGAAGCGCCGGGGGCGGCGGCAGCCGCCCCGGCGTCACGGCCCCGCCTGCCTTTCCCATTGCCTGGGCGTCATTTGACGGCGGCGAACACCGCCGCCTGCCTGACCCAGTCCATCAATTCATCGTCTATCTCCTCTTTGCGGGAGAGGACGAAGTGGTGGGTCCAGCGGTTCGGGTAGGGCTCGGTGGCCACGGCCACCCGGGGGCTTTCCAGAGGGCGGTCCAGCCCCAAAGTGAGGGTGATGTAATGGGCGGGCAGTTCCGCCTTGCGTTTCGCCCGCAAAAAAGAGACGCAGGCAAACAGGTGCCGGTTGTAAAAAGAGAGCTGGCTTTTGCCCACCTTGAGGCGCACGTTCTCAATTTCCGAGAAGATGCGCGCCTCCAGCGCCTCGTAGAGGGCCAGTTCCTCCGGCTTGCCGTCAAAGAAACGCAGTGCGTCGCCATCCATTTCCGCAGCCTCCTTTTGGGGCGTTTCTCCCCTGTTTTCTTCATTATAGCACAAAAAGGGCGCGTCAGGGCAGACACAGCGGGACGGCGCGCAAAAAACGGCGCGCCCCTTTTTTGCGAGGCACGCCGCTTTTTATCGTCCGCTCTGCTTTGCTCACACGCTCAGCTCGGCGGTCTGGCCGGCGGCTTCGGGGTTTGCCGCCAGCACCGGGCCCAGCACGTTCTGCAAAAATTCTTCCACCTGGTGGGCGCTGCGGCCGGTGAAGGCCTCGGGGCGCAGCTCGGCCTCGATCTCCTCGCGGGAGAGGCCGAAGGCGGGGTCCGCCTCGATGCGCTGGATCATGTCGTTGGCAAGGCCCTCCTGCTTGACCTGGGCCGCCGCGGCGATGGCGTGCTGGCGCAGGCGCTCGTGGAGTTCCTGGCGGTCACCGCCCTTTTTCACCGCCTTCATCATGATGTTCTCGCTGGCCATGAAGGGCAGCTCGGCCATCACCCTTGCGCGGATGACCTTGGGGTAGACCACCAGCCCGTCGCAGACGTTGAGCAGGATGTTCAGGATGGAGTCGGTGGCAAGGAAGGCCTCGGCCACCGCGATGCGCTTGTTGGCCGAGTCGTCCAGCGTGCGCTCGAACCACTGGGCGCCGGCGGTGAAGGCGGGGTTGAGCACGTCCACCATCAGGTAGCGGGCCAGGGCGCACACCCGCTCGCAGCGCATGGGGTTGCGCTTGTAGGGCATGGCGGAAGAACCAATTTGATTTTTCTCAAAGGGCTCCTCCATCTCCTTGAAGTTGGCCAGAAGGCGCACGTCGGTGGCCAGCTTCATGGCGCTCTGGCCGATGCCCGCAAGGGCGTTCAGCACCATGGCGTCCACCTTGCGGCTGTAGGTCTGGCCGCTCACCGGTACCACCTTGTCAAAGCCCATGGCGGCGGTGATGTCCGCCTCCATGGCCTTGATTTTTTCCTCGTCGCCCTCGAACAGCTCCATGAAGCTGGCCTGGGTGCCGGTGGTGCCCTTCGCGCCCCGCAGGGCCAGGGTGGCGATGCGGTGGTCGATCTCCTCCAGGTCCATATAGAACTCGTTGGCCCAGAGGGTGGCCCGCTTGCCCACCGTGGTGAGCTGGGCGGGCTGGCCGTGGGTGTAGGCAAGGCAGGGCATGGCCTTGTATTCGTCGGCGAATTTGGCCAGCAGGGCAAGCACGCCCAGCAGCTTTTTGCGCACCAGCTGCAAAGCCTCGCGCATGACGATGACGTCGGTGTTGTCGCCCACATAGCAGCTGGTGGCGCCCAGGTGGATGATGCCCTTTGCCTCCGGGCACTGCAGGCCGTAGGCGTAGACGTGGCTCATCACGTCGTGGCGGCATTCCTTCTCCCGGCGGATGGCGTCCTCATAGTTGATGTCGCCGGCGTGGGCCTTCAGCTGGGCAATTTGCTCATCGGTGATGGCAAGGCCCTGCCGCTGCTCGGCCTCGGCCAGGGCGATCCAGAGTTTGCGCCAGGTGCGGAACTTGTTGTCGTCGGAGAAGATATACTGCATCTCCCGGCTGGCATAGCGGGTCTGGAAGGGGGAAATGTATCGGTCGTGTTCTGCCATAGTGTTTTCCCTTTCTTTTGAAAAGGCCGCCCCATCGAAAGCCGGGGGCGGCCCCTTTGCTTTTTTACAGCCGGAAGTAATCCACGCCGCCCTCGAAGAGGGGCTGGTACTTGTCGCCCGGCACGTTCTTGTAGAGGTCGTTGCCGCTGCGCTCGGTGTGGCCCATCTTGCCCAGCACCCGGCCGTCGGGGCTGGTGATGCCCTCGATGGCCCAGACGCTGCCGTTGGGGTTGGCGGCAAGGTCCATGGAGGGCTTGCCGGCAAGGTCCACATACTGGGTGGCGATCTGGCCGTTCTTCAAGAGCCGGGCCAGCACCGCGTCGCTGGCCACAAACCGGCCCTCGCCGTGGCTGACGGCCACGGTGTGCACCTGGCCGGGCTGGCAGCGGCTGAGCCAGGGGCTCAAATTGGAGGCCACGCGGGTGTTCACCAGCATGCTCTGGTGGCGGCCGATGGTGTTGAAGGTGAGGGTGGGGCAGCTTTCGTCCATGGGGCGGATCTCGCCAAAAGGCACAAGCCCCAGCTTGATGAGGGCCTGGAAGCCGTTGCAGATGCCCAGCATCAGGCCGTCCCGCTGGCCCAGCAGGCGGTGCACCGCCTCGGCGACGGCGGGGGCCCGGAAAAAGGCGGTGATGAATTTGGCGCTGCCGTCCGGCTCGTCGCCGCCGGAAAAGCCCCCCGGCAGCATCACGATCTGGCTTTGGCCGATGGCCTTCACCAGCGCCTCGCAGCTCTCGGCCACGGCGGCGGGGGTGAGGTTGTTGATGACCAGCACCTGAGGCTCGGCCCCGGCCCGTCGGAAGGCGCGGGCGGTGTCGTATTCGCAGTTGGTGCCGGGGAACACCGGGATGACGACCTTGGGCTTTGCCACGCCGATGGCGGGCGCTTTGCGGGCGGGGGCGGTGAAGGTGACCGCCTCCACCTCTTCGCCCTTGCCCCGGCAGGGGAACACCGGCTCCAGCTTGCCCTGCCAGGCGTTTTCCAGCGCGTCAAGGCCGATGGCCTCGCCGCCAAGGGTCAGCGTGTAGTCCTCGGTGACGGTTCCCAGCTCCACGGCGCCGCCCACCGGCTCGTCCCCCGCCAGCTCCAGGAGGAAGCTGCCGTAGGCGGGCTTGAACAGTTCGGCGGGGTCCACGCCGCCGGCCAGCCTGAAGCCCAGCCGGTTGCCCAGGCACATCTTGAACAGCCCCTCGGCGGCGCAGCCATAGCCGGGGGTCCAGGCGGAGCGCGCCTTGCCGGCGGCGATGAGGCTCTCCACCTGCTCGAACACCGCCTTCAGGCTGTGGTGCTCGGGGCGCAGATCGTCGTATTTCGGGCGCAGCCACACCACGCGGCTGCCCGCGGCCTTGAACTCGGGGCTGATGACGTTGCCGGTGGCGCCGATGGCGGTGGCAAAGCTCACCAGCGTGGGGGGCACGTCCAGGTTTTCAAAGCTGCCGGACATGCTGTCCTTGCCGCCGATGGCGGCAAGCCCCAGGTCCACCTGGGCCTTCAAAGCGCCCAGCAGGGCGGTGAAGGGCTTGCCCCAGCGCTCGGGGTCGGCGCCCAGGCGTTCGAAGTACTCCTGGAAGGTCAGATACGCTTTCTTGTGGTCGAAGCCGCTGGCCACCAGCTTGGCCACGCTCTCGATCACCGCGAGATACGCGCCGCTGTACTGCTTTTTCTCCATCAAATAGGGGTTGCAGCCCCAGGCCATGCCGCTGCAGGTGGTGGTCTCGCCGTCCACCGGCAGCTTTGCCGCCATGGCCTGAGCCGGGGTGAGCTGGCGGCGGCCGCCGAAGGGCATCAGCACGGTGGCCGCGCCGATGGTGGAGTCGAACCGCTCGGAAAGGCCTTTCTGGCTGCAGACGTTCAGGTCGGTGACAAGGCTTTCCATCTTTTCGGCCCAGGTGCCGCCCGGCCAGTCCCGCTCGTAGGGCAGGCAGTCGTAGACCAGCACGTTCGCGTGCTTTTCGGCGCCGTTGGAGGCAAGGAACTTGCGGCTGACGTCCACGATGGTCTTGCCGCGCCAGGTCATGGTGAGGCGCGGCTCCTCGGTGACGGCGGCCACCACGGTGGCGTCCAGGTTTTCCTCATGGGCCAGGGCCACGAAGGCCTGGACGTCCCCGGGGGCCAGCACCATGGCCATGCGCTCCTGGCTCTCGCTGATGGCCAGCTCGGTGCCGTCCAGCCCGTCGTATTTCTTGGGCACCGCGTCCAGGTCGATGGCGAGGCCGTCGGCCAGCTCGCCGATGGCCACGCTCACCCCGCCCGCGCCGAAGTCGTTGCAGCGCTTGATGAGGCGGGCGGCCTCGGGCCGGCGCAAAAGGCGCTGCAGCTTGCGCTCGATGGGGGCGTTGCCCTTCTGCACCTCGGCGCCGCAGGTCTCCAGGCTCTTGACGCCGTGGGCCTTGGAGGAGCCGGTGGCACCGCCGCAGCCGTCGCGGCCGGTGGCGCCGCCCAGCAGCACCACGACGTCGCCGGCAGCGGGCGCTTCGCGCCGGACGTTGGCGGCGGGGGCCGCGCCCACCACCGCGCCGATCTCCATGCGCTTGGCCACATAGCCCGGGTGGTACAGCTCGGTCACCTGCCCGGTGGCAAGGCCGATCTGGTTGCCGTAGCTGGAATAGCCCGCCGCGGCGGTGGTGACCAGCTTGCGCTGGGGCAGCTTGCCGGGCAGGGTGTCCGCCACCGGCGCCAGCGGGTCGCCCGCGCCGGTGACGCGCATGGCCTGGTAGACGTAGCTGCGGCCGGACAGCGGGTCGCGGATGGCGCCGCCGATGCAGGTGGCCGCGCCGCCGAAGGGCTCGATCTCGGTGGGGTGGTTGTGGGTCTCGTTTTTGAAGAGATACAGCCAGTCCTGCTCTTCGCCGTCCACGTCGCACTTGATCTTGACGGTGCAGGCGTTGATCTCGTCCGATTCGTCCAGGTCTTTCAGCTTGCCGATGGCCTTGAGGTACTTGGCGCCGATGGTGGCAAGGTCCATCAGGCACATGTTCTTTTTGCGCCCGGCATACACCGCCTTGCGCATGGCAAGGTAGGAATCGAAGGCCTTTTTCACCTGCACGTCCTCGATGCGCACCTCTTCCAGGATGGTGCCGAAGGTGGTGTGGCGGCAGTGGTCGCTCCAGTAGGTGTCGATCATCCTGATCTCGGTGATGGTGGGCTCGCGCTTTTCTTCCCGGAAGTACTGCTGGCAGAAGGCGATGTCCGCCTCGTCTATGGCAAGGCCGCGCTTTTTAATGAAGTCCCGAAGGCCCTCCTCGTCCAGCTCCAGAAAGCCCTCCAGCACCTCCACGTCGGCGGGCGCGGGGTAGTCCACCCGCAGGGTGTCCACCGTTTCGAGGGAGGCTTCGCGGGCCTCCACCGGGTTGATGACATACTTTTTGATGCGCCCCAGCTCTTCGGCGGTCGCCTCGCCCTCCAGCAGATAGACCCGGGCGGTGCGCACCTGGGGCCGCTCGCCCTGGCTGATGAGCTGGATGCACTCGCTGGCGGAGGAGGCGCGCTGGTCGAACTGGCCGGGCAGATACTCCACCGCGAAGGCGGCCTTGGCCGCGGGCAGCGCGTCATAGACTTCGTCCACCGGGGGCTCGCTGAACACGGTGGGCACGCAGGAATCGAACAGCTGGCGGCTGATGCCCTCCACGTCGTAACGGTTCAAAAGCCGCAGGCCGGTGACGCTCTCGATGCCCAGCAGGCCGCGCACTTCGGCCAGCAGGCTCTGGGCCTCGTGGTCAAAGCCCGCTTTCTTTTCCACATACACTCGATATACCATGGGGTACCTCCCTTGAAACTGTGGGGTTCACCGCAGGGCCTCCAGCGCCCGGCGGCCGATGTCGCTGCGGCGGTGCAGCCCGTCGAAGGAAATGCTGCCGGCGGCGGCGTAGGCCTTTGCCAGCGCCGTTTTGAGATCCGGCGCGGTGGCGGCGACGCCCAGCACCCGCCCGCCGGAGGTGACCAGCTTGCCGTCTTTGAGGGCAGTGCCCGCGTGGTAGACCGCCGCTTCGCCGCCGGGCAGCTGGCCGTTTTCCAGGCCGGAAATCTCCTTGCCTTTTTCATAGTGCCCGGGGTAGCCGCCGCTGGCCAGGATGACGCAGGCTGCGCTTTCGGAGGAGAATTCCACCGGCGTTTCGCTCAATTTGCCCTCGGTGCAGGCCAGCATGACGCGCAAAAGGTCGCTTTTCAAAAGGGGCAGCACCACCTGGGTCTCGGGGTCGCCGAAGCGGCAGTTGTACTCGATGACTTTGGGACCCGCCGGGGTGAGCATCAGCCCGAAGTAGAGGCAGCCCTTGAAGGGGCAGCCCTCGGCGGCCATGGCGGCCATGGTGGGCTCGAAGATGGCCTTTTGGCACACCGCCGCCACTTCCGGGGTGTAATAGGGGTTGGGGGCCACGGTGCCCATGCCGCCGGTGTTCAGGCCCCGGTCGCCGTCCAGCGCCCGCTTGTGGTCCATGCTGGACACCATGGGCTTGAGGGTCTTGCCGTCGGCGAAGGCCAGCACGCTGACCTCGGGGCCGGTGAGGAATTCCTCCACCACCACCCGGCTGCCGGAAGCGCCGTACACCTTTTCCTCCATCATCTCGTGGAGGGCTTTTTTTGCCGCCTCTTCGCTTTCGCAGATGAGCACGCCCTTGCCCAGGGCCAGGCCGTCCGCCTTGACGACCACCGGGTACTTATCCTTGGCGCGGATGTGATCGAGGGCCTTTGCCGGCTCGTCGAACACCTCGTATTCGGCGGTGGGGATGCCGTATTTCTTCATCAGATTCTTGCTGAACACCTTGCTGGCCTCGATGCGGGCCGCGGCGGCGCTGGGGCCGAAGGCCGGGATGCCCGCTTCGGCCAGCCTGTCCACCAGCCCCAGGGCCAGCGGGTCGTCGGGGGCCACCACCACATAGTCCACCTGTTCCGCCTTTGCCAGTTCCACCTGGCCGTCGATGTCGGTGGCGGCCACCGGCACGCAGCGGGCGTCGGCGGCGATGCCCCCGTTGCCCGGCGCGCAGAGGATCTCAGAGCAGAGCTCGCTTTCTTTCAGTTTTTTCACAATGGCGTGTTCCCGGCCGCCGCCGCCCACTACCAGAAGTTTCATGAGTCAGGTTCTCCCCCTTTCCTTTGTTCCCGAACGCACAGACGCCCGGCGCGGCAAAAACCGTCGCGTCGGGTGGTCGTTTGCAGGCAGCATCGCATCAATTCCAGGTGGTGGAGCGCGCCAGAAAATTTTTTGTGAGATGAACCAAAAAGCGCAGGCAATCCTTGGTGGATTGACGAGCATTTTTGGAAAATATCACGGAAAATTTTGGCGCGATACGCCGCCTGAGGCGCTCCGCCGTGAATTGTGCGGTGTTGCCTTTTAATGGTGGAACAGCCGCAGGCCGCAGAAGGCCATGGCGATGCCGTATTTGTTGCAGGTGTCGATGACCTGTGCATCGCGGATGGAGCCGCCGGGCTCCACGATGGCCACAACGCCGCTGCGGCGGGCCCGCTCGATGTTGTCGCCGAAGGGGAAGAAGGCGTCGCTGCCCAGGCACACGCCGGTGACTTTCGCCAGCCATTCCTTCTTCTCGGCGGCGGTGAGGGGCTCGGGGCGGGTGGTGAAGGTCTCGGCCCACACCTCCTCGCCGATGACGTCCTCATACTCGTCGGAGATGTAAACGTCGATGGCGTTGTCCCGGTTGGGGCGGGAGACGTCCTCCCTGAAGGGCAGGGCCAGCACCTTGGGGTGGTGGCGCAGCTGCCAGATGTCCGCCTTGTTGCCGGCAAGGCGGGTGCAGTGGATGCGGCTCTGCTGGCCCGCGCCCACGCCGATGACCTGCCCGCCCTGGGCGTAGCACACGGAGTTGGACTGGGTGTATTTGAGGGTGATGAGGCAGAGCACCAGGTCCCGCTTCTGCTCAGGTGTCAGGGCCTTGTTCTCGGTGACCAGGTTTTCCAGCATGTCCTCGCCGATGCGCAAATCGTTGCGGCCCTGCTCGAAGGTGATGCCGAACACCTGCTTGCGCTCGATGGCCGCGGGCGCATAGGAAGCGTCGATCTGCACGATGTTGTAGTTGCCCTTGCGTTTGGACTTCAAGATCTCCAGCGCGGCGGGGGTGTAGCCGGGGGCGATGATGCCGTCGGACACCTCGTGCTGGATGACCCTGGCGGTGGGCTCGTCGCACTCGTCGGAAAGGGCGATCCAGTCGCCGAAGCTGCTCATGCGGTCGGCCCCGCGGGCCCGGGCGTAGGCGCAGGCCAGGGGGGAAAGCTCCAGCCCCTCGCAGAAATACATCTTTTTGAGGGTGTCGTCCAGGGGCAGGCCCAGGGCCGCCCCCGCCGGGGAGACGTGCTTGAAGGAGGCGGCGGCGGGCAGGCCGGTGGCCTCTTTCAGCTCCTTCACCAGCTGCCAGGAGTTCAGCGCGTCCAGGAAGTTGATGTAGCCGGGCTTGCCGTTCAAAACGGTGACCGGCAGCTCGCCCTGCTCCACAAAAATGCGGGCGGGTTTCTGGTTGGGGTTGCAGCCGTATTTCAGTTCCAGTTCCTTCATCCTTCGTTTCCCCCTTATTCTTCGCAAACTGCGTCGTACTTGTTGATGATGACATCCTCGGTCTCGCCGGTGGCGAGGTCGACGGCGCGCACGAAAAGGCTGACCTTGTTGTCTTCGTTCAGCGCCTCCCACATCCTTACCGCCAGCTCCTCCGGCTCTTCCGGCAGGGCCACCCGCTCCGGCTCGCCCTCGAAGCTGGGGAGGGGGCTGCCGTCGCAGCGGTAGGTGTGGAGGAAGTGGCCTTCGCCGGCCACCGGCTGGGGATACTCGAAGAAGTACCGCCGGCAGCTTTCGCCGTTGCCGTCGGCGCTTTTCAGGATGGAGAGTTTGTAGCTGCAGGCCCCTGCGGCCAGCTCCACCACGCCGCTGATGCGGGGGGTCCAGTTGGGGCCGTCCGGCTCAAAGGTGCGGGTGCGCAGGGCGGCCTCGAAGCTGCCGCCTTTCGCCATGAAGTCATGCACCGTGTCGGTCTGGTCGCCGTTGGTCACGATGTGGATGTTCTCTCCCACCGTGCGCACCGGGTTATAGATGATGAGGCTGGGGTCCTCCAGCTTTGCCGGGTCCGCCGCCAGGGTGCGGATTCCGCCAATTTCCGGCGCCGGGTCGAACACCCGGTTGCGGCTGTTGGCGCTGCGGCCCATGATAAAGTAGGCGATGAGCGCCTTTTTGCCGCTGGGGGCGAGGCCCAGCACGATGCCCCGGCCGGGGTAGGCGTTGGTTTTCAGCTGTTCATAAAGGTCAAGCAGTTCCATTTCCTCATTCTCCCTTTTCGTCGCGCCGCGGCGGGCGCGGGTTCAGCCTTTGTCGTATCCGGCGCACACCCTGGCCAGCGCCGCGGGCAGCAGCTGCCATTCGGCCTGCTCCATCACCCGCCGCTGCAACGTCTCGGGGGTGTCGCCCTCGGCCACCTCCACCGCCTTCTGGGCGATGATGCGCCCGCCGTCACACCCTTCGTTGACGAAGTGGACGGTGGCCCCGGTGACCTTGACGCCCTTGGCCAGGGCCGCTTCGTGCACCTTGAGGCCGTACATCCCTTCGCCGCAGAAGCTGGGGATGAGGCTGGGGTGCACGTTTAAAATGCGCTCGGGGTAGGCGGCGATGACGCTCTCGCCCAGAATGGACAAAAAGCCCGCCAGCACCACCACGTCGATGCCGTTTTCCTTCAAAACGCCCAGCAGGGCTTTGTCGAATTCTTCGGCGGTGGCGTAGTCCTTGCGGCGGACCACCACGCCGGGCACGCCGGCGTTTTGGGCCCGCTGGAGGGCATAGACGCCGGGCTTCGAGGCCACCACAAGGCTGATTTTTCCGTGGGGGTTCTCGCCCCGGGCCTCGCTGTCCAGCAAAGCCTGGAGGTTGGTGCCTCCGCCGGATACCAGCACCGCTACCTTCAGCATAGCTCCACCCCGCTGCCGGCGGCGATCTCGCCCAGCACCCAGGCGGCCTCGCCGTTCTTTTCGAGGATTTCGACGGCGCGCTGTGCGTCCTCTTTGGCCACCACCAGAATCATGCCCACGCCCATGTTGAAGGTGTTGAACATGTCCCGCTCGGGGATATTGCCGGCGGCCTGGATGTGTTTGAAGAGGGCGGGGGTGCGCACGTCGCTCTTGGCGATGCGGGCGGCGCATCCCGTTTTGAGGCACCGGGGTATGTTCTCATAAAAGCCGCCGCCGGTGATGTGGCTCACGCCCTTGACGATGACTTCCTCCATCACCGCCAGCACGGGTTTGACGTAAATCTTGGTGGGGGCCAGCAGGGCCTCGCCCAGGGTGCAGCCCAGGTCGGCGTGATATTCCTTCAGCACCTCGGGGCGGTGTTCCAAATCGAAGACCCGGCGCACCAGCGAAAAGCCGTTGGAGTGAACGCCCGAAGAGGGCAGGGCGATGATAACGTCGCCCTCCTGCATGGTGCTGTTGTCCAAAAGTTTTGCCTTGTCCACCGCGCCCACGGTGAAGCCCGCCAGGTCGTATTCGTCCTCGGGGTAGAAGCCGGGCATCTCGGCGGTCTCGCCGCCCACCAGAGCGCAGCCGGCCTGCACGCAGCCCTCGGCAACGCCCTCCACCAGCCGGGCGATCTTTTCCGGCACGTTCTTGCCGCAGGCGATGTAGTCCAAAAAGATGAGGGGCTTGGCGCCGGCGCAGATGACGTCGTTGACGCACATGGCCACGCAGTCGATGCCCACGGTGTCGTGCCTGTCCATCAGAAAGGCCAGTTTCAGCTTGGTGCCCACGCCGTCGGTGCCCGAGACCAGCACGGGGTGGGGCATGCCGGTGCAGTCCAGTTCAAACAGGCCGCCGAAGCCGCCCAGGCCCCCGATGCAGCCGGAGGTCATGGTGCGCCCGACGTGCTGTTTCATCAGTTCCACCGCCCTGTAGCCGGCGGTGATGTCCACCCCGGCGGCGGCGTAGCTGGCGGAATAACTCTTTTCCATGGCGCGCTCCTTTGCGTTCATTCAGTGGCTTCGGGGATCTTGCTCTCAAACTTGCTCTTTTCGGTCACGGCGGGGGTCTCGGCGGGGTAGTTGCCGGTGAAGCAGCCGGTGCACAGCCCCAGGCCGCAGCCCTCGGCGATGTTTTTCACGCCCTCCACGCTCAAAAAGCCCAGGCTGTCCACGCCCAGGATGTCCCGCATCTCCTCCAGCGTGTGGTTGGCGGCGATGAGGTTTTCGCGGCTGTCCACATCCACGCCGAAATAGCAGGGATAGAGGAACTCCGGCGCGCTGGAGAGGAAGTGCACCTGGGTGGCCCCCGCCTCTCGCAGCAGCTGCACGATCTGGCGGCTGGTGGTGCCCCGGACGATGGAGTCGTCCACCAGCACCACCCGCTTGCCCCGCACCGTGTCGGCGATGGGGTTCAGCTTGATGCGCACGGTGTTCTCCCGCAGCTTCTGGTCGGGCTGGATGAAGGTGCGGCCGATGTATTTGTTCTTCAAAAAGCCGATGCCGTAGGGGATGCCGCTCTGCTGGGAATAGCCGAGGGCCGCGTCCAGGCCGGAGTCGGGCACGCCGATGACCACATCCGCCTGGATGGGGTGCTCCAGCGCCAGCATGGCGCCGGCGCGGCGGCGGGCCCGGTGGACGGAAGCGCCGTCCACCACCGAGTCGGGCCGGGCGATGTAGACGAACTCAAAGACGCACAGGCTGCCGGCCCCCCCGCAGTGGGTGCGGATGGAGCGCATGCCGTTTTCGTCAAAAACGACGATCTCGCCGGGCTCCACATCCCGCACGAACTCGCCGCCGGCGGCGGCGATGGCGCAGCTCTCGCTGGCGATGACGTCGCTGCCGTGCAGCTTGCCGATGCACAGGGGCCGAAAGCCGTGGGGGTCGCGGGCGGCGATGAGCTTGCGGGGGCTCATGATGACCAGGCTGTAGGCGCCTTTCAGCATGGGCATGGTCTTTTCCACCGCCTCCTCGATGCTGCGGCTTGCAAGGCGCTGGCGGGTGATGGTGTAGGCGATGACCTCGGTGTCGCTGGTGGAGTGGAAGATGCCGCCCTCCAGCTCGATGGCCCGCCGCAGCTCGTAGGAATTGGTCAGGTTGCCGTTGTGGGCCAGGGCCAGGGGGCCCTTCACATGGCGGATGACGAAGGGCTGGGCGTTGGCCCGCAGGGGGGTGCCGGTGGTGGCGTAGCGGCAGTGGCCGATGCACATCTGGCCCCGGGGCATGCTGTCCAGAACCTGCTTGGTGAACACCTCGTTCACCAGGCCCAGTTCCCGGCGCTTGTAGATCACGCCCCCGTCGTTCACCGCCATGCCGCAGCTCTCCTGGCCGCGGTGCTGCAAGGCGTACAGGCCGTAGTAGGTGGCGGCCACCACATCCTGGCTCTCGTCCCGGCGGTAGATGCCGAACACGCCGCATTCCTCGTGCAGTTTTGCGTCAAATCGTTCCATAGTTTCCCTTTCTGTGCTTGTGGTTGCGATGGCCGGCCCCGCCGGCCGCGGACGTCTCAGCCCAGAAGGCGGGCCATGACCTCCTGGTAGGCTTCCTCCTCGCCGCCCAAATCACGGCGGAACAGGTCCTTGTCCAGGTGGGCGCCGGTGGCGGCGTCCCAGAAGCGGCAGGTGTCGGGGCTGATCTCGTCGGCCAGCACGATCCGGCCGTCGGCCAGGCGGCCGAACTCCAGCTTGAAGTCGATGAGGCGGATGCCAAAGCCCAGCAGATACTCGCTGAGGATGCTGTTCACCTTGAAGGCATACTCGCTGATCCGGTCGATCTCGGCCTGGGTGGCAAGGCCCAGGGCCAGGGCATGGTAGTGGTTGATGAGGGGGTCGTGCAGATCGTCGTTCTTGTAGCTGAACTCCAGGGTGGGGCACTTGAGCACGGTGCCCTCGGGCACGCCCAGGCGCTTGGTGAAGCTGCCGGCGGCCACGTTGCGCACGATGACCTCCAAAGGCACGATCTGGACCTTCTTCACCAGGGTCTCGCGGTCGCTCAGCTCCTCCACGAAGTGGGTGGGCACGCCCTTTTCCTCCAGCATCTTCATCAGGTTGTTGGACAGGCGGTTGTTCACAACGCCCTTGCCCCAGATGGTGCCCTTCTTGGCGCCGTCGCCGGCGGTGGCGTCGTCCTTGTAGTCCACGATGACCAGGTCCGCATCGTCGGTGGCGAACACTTTCTTGGCCTTTCCCTCATACAGCTGCTCCATCTTCTTCATCGTTATTCTCTCCTAGTATAATAATGGTGTAGTCAATAATGACTACGGGTTAATAGTTACAAAGTCTAAATGAATAACTGAAGGAG
>NZ_CALXHK010000023.1:0-35576 GCF_944388085.1 Candidatus Allofournierella excrementigallinarum
GTCCTCTTTTGTCTATGGCTAAAGCCGTTTTTATTCCACCAGCAGAGCTGGTGGTTTTTTTGCGCTTAAGCACTCAAAAAAGCAGCGTTCTTTGAAGCAAACCGCTCAAAGAACGCTGATGGGAACGGCAAAGAGCCATCCTCAAAACAGTCAACCGGTTAAAAACCCAGGCTGACGGCCACAAGGAACATGCCGTAATAATAGGTGGCCAGGTTGGCTGCATGCACCGCTGGGTGGGAGGTGCGGTAAAAATAGAGGAACAGGATCAGCAGGTCCGATACCCAGAAAAGAGCCGCGCCCGCCAGGACCAGATAGCACCACGGTTGGCCCAGTCCCGCCGCCAGCTGAACTCCCTTGCCCAGGAAGGCGGAAACAAAGGATGCATAGACCGCCGCCATGGGCAGCAGACGGCCGAAGCGCATCCCGGGCAGACGGCTCAGGGCCAGCACTCCCAGCGCGCCGGCCGCGGCCGCCGCGGGCACGAACCAGTTCGGCGGCTGCAGGCGGCAGAGCCCCCACACGAACAGGCCATGCCCTGCCAGAAAGCAGACGCCGCCCGCCACGAACCAGGGAAGCTTGCGGCGGCGGTTATAAACAGCCAGCAGCACGTCGCCCGCCACGCAGCAGCCGAGGGCGGGCGCAAGGTGCGCAAAAGCCTCCGGGCGGCTGCCCATCCGGGCCGACACCCCTGCCACCGCCACAAAAAGCAGGCTGCACAGGATCTTTTCCGCCAGATAGCTCTTGCGGGGCGAGCATGCCTTTCGGATGAGAAGGCACAGCGCGGCGGTATAAGCCAGCAGCATGGATACGGTCAGGGTGATGCTCACGGGGCGTTCCCCCTCCTTTTTTCCGTTGCGTTTCGTCCCGCACCGGGCGTTTTTTTAAGGATAGCACAAATCCCCGCCCGCTGTCTGCCCGGTCCCTCCGCCGATTTCTTGTATCTGCCATGCAGCCGGTCACCGTGCGCGGGGCGGCGGCTGCCGGGTCTCGATGTCCAGAAAGCGGCGGCGGTACTCGGAGGGCGGAATGCCCACGATGCGGGCAAACACCCGGGAAAAATAGTTCGGGTCGTTGAATCCGCAGGAACCGGCCACATCCGCCACCGGCAGCAGGCTGTAGCGCAGCATGCCTTTGGCCTGCTCCACCCGCACCTTGTTCACATAGGTGCTCACGTTCACCCCTGCGTGCCGCTTGAACAGGCGGCTGAGGTAGCTTTCGCTGCAATGGCAGAAGCGCGCAAGTTCCGGCAGGGAAACGTGCTGGGTGCAGTTGATGCGAACATACTCCACCGCGTGGGAGAAGATGGTGTCCTCGCTGGAATTCTGGTACTTCCGGGCCATGTTGGGGGCGGCATGGGTGTTGCTCAGAGCCTGGTAAGACTGGCCCAGATGCCCCGCCACCAGCTGCAGTTCCACCAGAAGGTCATCCACCGGTATGGTGGGCGTGGCGATGTTGGCAGCATACAGTTCCAGCGCACGCGCGGCCTCAAGCCCTTCGCTGCAGCGGCAGGAGTGCTCGATGCACCAATGGGTGCGCGCCTCGTTGGTCTGGAAAAAGCCGGCGTTCACCGTGCCCAGAAGCAGCTCGCCGGAGTACACCGGCACCACATACTCCCCCAGCCCCGCGTGGCAGACGCCGAAAAAAGGCTTTTTTGTGCGCAGGAGTTTGTCGTGCATCTTGCGTATCATGGAAAGGCAGACGTGGAAGCGCTCCGGCTCGCTTTTCATGTACAAACAAAACGGATTTGTGTGAGCAAGGAAGGGGTCCAGCGCCTCCGAAAGATCCTTGTTGATGTGGATAAAGCCGCCAAAGTCCTTCACGCAGATTTGCACGTTGTATTTATCCCGGATGAACTGCAGGTAATCGCCCACGCTCTGGTAAGGATTCGCCATATCGCTGCCTCCTTTTTGCTCTTGTTCGCTGCATTCAGTGTATCCCATCCCGGACTTTCCGTCAACAACTTAGTGCAGAATAATCCAGAAATAAAGCAAAACAATCATGGCGAACGGCCGTTTTTGCTGTTAGAATGGAGACAAATCAAACAAAAAGTTTCTTCATTTCATCATTTTTTTATATTTTATAAAAAAATTTCCGTTTCCCTCCATGGGTTTATTTCCATCAAAGTGGAATAATCTGCTCTCAATAGAGGTGTGTCAAAACATGAAAGAGCTGTACACCGATCTGGCCGTGGTGGGCGGCGGCCCCGCCGGCGTTTGCGCGGCCCTGGAAGGCGCGCGCCTTGGCCTTGCCACCGTCCTCGTCCAGAACCGGCCCGTCCTGGGCGGCAACTCCAGCAGCGAAGTCCGGGTGTGGACCCGGGGCGCAGTGGGCGCGGGCAATCTGTTCAGCGAAGAGATGGGCGTTCTCGGCACACTGAAGATGCGCAACCTCTACTCAAACCCCGACGGCAACCCTCTGTTCTGGGATGACGTGCTGCTGGACGCGGTGACCAGCCAACCGGGCCTGACCCTTCTTTTGAACACCGACATCACCGAAGTCGAGGTGCAGGACCGCGAGCTGAAATGGGTGCAGGGCAGCCAGCAGGCCAGCGAGCGCACCTGGCGGATCCACGCGAAAATGTTCATCGACGCCACCGGCGACGGGTCGGTGGCCGCAAAGGCGGGGGTGCCCTACTGGATCGGCGAACATCTGTTCCGCAAGGACGCCGCGCCCGAACCCGCTGCCCTGCTGGGCAGTTCCATCCTTTATTATGTGAAGAAGGAAGACCACCCCGTGACCTTTGTGCCTCCCTCCTACGCCTATGGGCTGGAAGAGGTGGAGACTCTTCTGGGCCGGGGCGGGCGCATCGTTTCCGAGACCCAGAGCGGCAGCGACTGCTGGTGGTTCGAGTACGGCGGGCTGCGCAACACCATCGCCGACGCCCAGGACATTGCCTTCGAGCTGCGGCGCATCGTGATGGGCATCTGGAACTACATAAAAAACAGCGGGCTCTTCGACGCCGCCTGCTATACGCTGGAATGGGTGGGCAGCCTGCCCGGAAAGCGGGAGTCCCGCCGGATGGACGCGGCCTACCTGCTCAGCCAGGAGGACGTGCTGCGGCACACCGATTTTGCCGACGGCGGCTTTTACGGCGGATGGTACATGGATTTTCACCCCGCCGAGGGCATCGGCAGCGACGAGGACAACTGCGTCCAGATCCCGGTGAACATCTACGCGGTACCGCTTCGCTGCCTGTACCACGCCGACTTCCCCAATCTGCTGTTCGCGGGCCGGAACATCGGCACCCGGCGGGAGGCATTCGTCTCCACCCGTGTGATGAACACCTGCGCGCTGTCCGGTCAGGCGGCCGCGGCACTGGCCTGGGGCTGCCTGCGGTGGCAGAAAAGCCCCGCCGGTCTGGCGCCGGCCCAGGTGGCGGACATCCGCCAGACATTGCTGCGGGAGGACATGTTCCTGCCGGGGCTTGCGAACGAGGACCCGGAGGACCTGGCCCGGGACGCGGCGGTGACCGCCAGCTCCCGCTACCAGCCCAACGAGGGGCCCGCCGCCGGCTGGTTTTCTCTGGAGCAGGGCGGCTTCATCGCCTGCCCCTGCCCGGATGAGCCCCGCGGACGGTTCCTGGTCCGGGCCGAGGCTCCCGGCGAGCTGCGGGCAGACTGGCATTTCTGCCCGCTGCCCAACCGCCTGTGCCCCGGCCAGCCGGCGGGCAAACAGGTCTGGCAGCTGACCGCCGGGGAGAACTGGCTCACCGCCCTCTTTCCTTCCCAGGCGCAGGGGCAGTATGGTATGCTTGTATTCGACCCGGCTCCCGGCGTCTCGCTGGGGCTGGCAGAAACAAGAGCGCCGGGTGTCCTGTGCGGCAAGGCGGACTCCCCGGAATACCATGACCCGCTTTTCCTTCCCGACACAAACCGCTTTTATGCTCCGGAAAACGTGATCGACGGGTGCAGCCGCATCTGGCGGCAGCCCCACCTGTGGTGCTCGGCCCCGGAGACAGCCCCCTGGCTGGAGCTACGCTGGGACGCTCCCCGCACCTTCGACACCATCCTTTTGTATCTTGACCCGGAACTTTCCATGGAGATCCCCAGCAGCCGCACCGACCACTGGGAGGATCACCACAAATTCGCCGCCCGTCGGGGCATGCCGCCCCAGCTGATGCGGGACGTGAGCGTACAGGTGCTGACGGAGGACGGCTGGCAGACGGCGGCCCGCTGCACCGGAAACTGGCGGCGGCTGCTGGAGCTTTCCACCGGCAAGGCCGTGACGGCCGCGGCGCTTCGCCTGGTCTGTGAAAAGACCTGGGGCGATGAGCGGGCGCATCTGTTTGAGGTGCGCGTATACAGGCAACACCGGTGAGCACGGGCGGGGACGCCCGCACCGCAGGAGCACCGGTTTGACAGGGCCCATACAATCCATCCGAACATCAAATACAGGACAAAGGAGAATCACAATGAAACTGCAAAAATGGTTGGCGCTGAGCCTCAGCGCGCTCATGACTGCTTCCCTTCTGGCCGGCTGCGGCGGCACTCCCGCTTCCACCGGCGGTTCTACTCCCGCCTCCGCCGGGTCCGGCAGCTCCGAAGCCACCGAGCCGGTGAACATCGTCTGGGCCGGCTGGTCCGGCGAGGAGGAGGCCTCCAAGGACATCTTCCAGCGCATGCGCACCACCTACGAAGAGGCCAGCGGCAACACCGTGACCTGGGTGGGCTGGACCTGGGCGGACACCGCCCAGCAGCTGCTGATCCGCAACCAGGGCTCCGAGCAGCTTGACCTGGCCCAGGTGGACATCGGCATCTTCAACACCGTGGCTCAGGCGGGCGTTCTGGCCGACTGGAACGAGATCCTCGGCGAGGATTACCTGAAGGCTAACTTCCCCCAGTCCGCCCTGGATGTGGGCAACGTGGACGGCAAACAGCTGACTCTGCCTTGGAGCATGGCCTCCATCACCATGGTCTACAACCCCGAGATCCTGGCCCGCGCCGGCTGGGACACCGTGCCCACCACCATGGAGGAGTTTGAGCAGTGTCTGGCCGACGTGGCCGCGCTGGGCGAGGGCATCGTTCCCTACGGCGTGTCCACCAAGGACGCCACCTGCGCCGGTGACTTCATGCCCTGGCTGTGGACCTTTGGCGGCGCCATCTACGGCGAGGACGGCTCTGTGACCATCAACAGCGAAGCCGCCGTGGAGTGCGTCAAGCGGTACCAGGACATGCTGGTCATCTTTGAAAAGAGCGAGTACAAAGAGCAGGCCGCCGACCTGGCCCTGACCCTGGTGAGCGACGAAGTGGCCATGGACTACTTCACCAACAACGGCATGCCCCCTGTGACCACCAGCGCCTCTGAAAAGGAAGAGGTCAAGAGCGACGCTTACCTGAACGGCTTCATCCAGTCCACCGCCACCGCCCGCCCGGAGGAGACCGCCCGCATGACCAATGCCAACGAAGTCAAGAGCGTCATCACCGAGGAGCTGCAGTACGCCCTGCTGGGCCAGAAGACCGCCGAGCAGGCCGTGGCCGATATGGAGAGCCGCCTGAACGCTCTGTGACCCCTCTGCGCCTGCGCAAATCCCTTGCCGGGCACATTCGACCTGAACGGGGCCGCCCCGCGCAACGCGGGACGGTCCCGTCCCCAAAGGAGGCTTTTCCGTGAAAGGTATCAAAAACGGCGGCCGTCTCACCGACCGCCAGGTGGGCTTCTTGCTGGTAGTGCCCGGTCTTGCGGTGTTCGCCGCCATCATCCTGTATCCCTTTGTGGATGCGGTGCTCATGTCTTTCACCGACCGGTCGCTGCTCTACCCGGACTATGACTGGGTGGGGCTGGCGAACTACATCAAGGTGTTCAAGGACCCCTATTTTGTCTCCACCCTCGCCACCACCGCTCTCTTCGTGGTGCTGGCGACGGTCATCCCCTTCGTGCTGGGCTTCATCTGGGCCATCCTGCTCAACCAGGGCTTCAAGGGAAGCGAACTGCTGCGGGGCCTGACGCTGGTGAACTGGATCATCCCCGGCATCGCCATCGGCTTTTTGTGGAGCTGGATCTTCAACGGCCAGTACGGCGTGCTCAACGCCCTTCTGACAAATCTGGGCATTCTGGACAAAGGAGTCGCCTGGATGGGCCAGACCCAGACCGCGCTGATCTGTGTGGTCATCGCCCGCACCTGGCAGATGCTGCCCTGGTACATGGCCTTTCTGCTGGGCGGTCTGCAGGGCGTTTCCAGGGACCAGATCGAGGCCGCCCGCATTGACGGGGCCGCAACTGGCAGACCTTCACCCACGTGGTGCTGCCCCAGATGCGCTCCATCGTGACGCTGGTGCTGATTCTGGGCACCATCGGCAACCTGCAGCACTTCGACCTGCCCTGGACCATGACCGAGGGCGGCCTCGCCCGTGCCACCACCACCCTGTCCATCGAGGTGTACACCACCGCGTTCAAGAACTGGGACATGGGCAAAGCCGCCACCGTGGGCGCCATCTGGGCGCTGCTGCTCGCCTGCTTCAGCTTTGTCTACCTGCGGCAGGTCAACGAATCTGACTGAAAGGGGGTGAGGGAATGAAAATGTTTCAGAAGACCATCGGCTTTCGCATCTTTTTCTGGGTGTTCCTGCTGGCCATCGGCGCGTTCGTATTTCTCCCCCTTCTGTGGATGATCAACACCGCGCTGAAGCCCAGCTCCGACACCTTTACCCTCACCTTTTTCACCGGGCCCAAAACGCTGGAGAACATTTTGAACATCGTGCGCGACCCCACCATCATGCGCTATCTGCGCAACAGCCTGGTGGTGTCCTTCGGAAGCAGCTTCATGGCCACCATCGTGTGCGCCTTCGCGGGCTACAGCTTCTCCAAGTTCCGCTACCGGGGCCGCAAGTTCATCATGGGCATGTTCATGATGAGTCAGGCGTTCCCCCAGGCCATCCTGCTGCTTTCCATCTACGTACTGATGCAGCGCACCGGCCTGCTGGGCAGCTATTGGGCGCTGCTCATCAGCTATGTGGTGTTCACCCTGCCGGTGGGCACCTGGACACTGAAAAGCTACTTTGACCAGCTGCCCGACGCGCTGATCGAGAGCGCCAAGATCGACGGCGCCGGCCACGGGCGCATCATGTTCCAGATCATCTTCCCCATGGCGGTGCCCGGAATGATCTCCATCGCCATCTACGGTTTCGTATGGAGCTGGAACGATCTGCTCTACTCCATGACCCTCGTCACCGACACCGCCAGCCGAACCCTGGTGCCCGGTCTGGTGATGACCTTCCTGGGCGAGGCCTCCACAAACTGGAGCGCCATGATGAGCACTTCGCTGGTGGCGGCGGTGCCCGTTACCATCATCTTCGTGTTCCTGCAGCGGTACTTCATCCAGGGCCTCACCTCCGGCGCGGTCAAGGGTTGAGCCGTTCGGAGAAACCCGAAACATCAAAAGAGCGGCGTCCGCGCGGACGCCGTTCTTTTTTTGCACAAGATCTTCGTCTCAAAACAGCCGCCGGCCGGCCACATACTTGGCCGAAGGCAGCCCGTCGGAAAGCCAGGCCACCCGCTCCAGCCGCTCGGTGAGGGTACACTCGCGGGTGGTGGGCAGGGCGCTGTCGTCCATGACAATGGCGTCGAACTCGTAATCCGGCTCGAAGCTGCCCACCTTGCCGAAGAACTCGCCGCCGCCCTTGGTGGCCAGATACAGCGCCTCGGGCAGGGTGAGGGCGGGCAGACTGTCGTCCACCAGCCGCCAGCGCAGCTTGGAGCACTGGATGGCGTCGGTCATGGCGCGGAAGATGGAAAGATGCGCGCCGCCGGCCACGTCGCTGCCCAGGCCCGCCTTCTGGCCCTCCTTCAGCCAGGTGCGCACCGGGGCGATGCCGGAGGACACGTTCATGTTGGACTGGGGGCAGTGGGCCAAAAACACGCCCCGTTCCTTCATCAGAGCCCGCTCCTCCTCGCTGCTCCAGATGCAGTGGGCCATCACCGTGCGGCACTCGCCCCCGAACAGCCCCGGCCGGCTGTAAGCCTCGCCGTAGAACCGGGCCCAGGGGCGCAGCTGCCCCACCCATTCGATCTCGGAGAGATTCTCCGAAAGATGGGACTGCATTGCCGCGCCGAACTGGCGCTGCAATTCGCCCAGGCCGTTCATCAGTTCTTCGGTGCAGCTGGGGATAAAGCGGGGCGTGATGACCGGCCGCACGGCGGAAAAGGCGGCGCTTTCCTCCAGCCAGCGTCGGGTCTCGGCCAGGGAGTCTTCGGCGGTCTCCCGCAGGTAATCCGGGCAGTTGGAGTCCATGTTCAGCTTGCCCACAAAGCCCCGCAGGCCCGCCTTTTCCAGCAGTTCCATCAAAAGCAGGGTAGCCGGCCGGTGCACCGTGGCAAAGATGCACGCCCGGGTGGTGGCGCTGCGGGTCAGCTCATCGGTAAAAATCCGGTAGGTCGCCTGGGCATATTCCGGCAAAGAAAAACGGGCCTCCTCGGGGAAGGCGTTCTCCTCCAACCAGTCCAGCAGTTCCATGTCCATGCCCAGCCCCCGGTAGGCGTACTGGCTGGCGTGAACGTGCAGGTCCGCCAGGCCGGGCAGGATGATCTTGTCACCGTGGTCGTGGACGAGGATGCCCGCGTACCGCTCGGGCAGCGTCTCAAAAACGCCCGCCACCAGCCCGTTTTCGCAAACGAGATACTGCTGCGGCCGCACTTCCAGCCGGCCGCAGACCGGCGTAAAAATAACATTGCCCTTCAGGGCGAAGGTTCGTTCCATTGCGTTCTCCTTGGTTTTTGCGTGATGCCGGCGGGATGCCGGCCGCTGTTTATTGTACGGGAAAAGGAGGGAAAAGGCAAGGTCTTTCCGGCTTATCCCACGCAAAAGGAAGCGCTCCCGGCTGCCCGGAAGCGCTTTTGTTCCGAATTTATTCGCCGCGCAGGAACACCAGCGTGTTTTCCCCGGAGCGGCAGGGCGAAAAGCGGTAACCCAGCCGGTCAAACCCCTGCAGGTCCTCCGGGCGGGCGGCGCCGGTCTCGGTCATGAAGCGCACCATCTCGCCCCGGGCCATTTTGCAAAAGGTGCCCTTTTCCACCACCTTCCCCTCCTGTTCCTCGCCAAAGACGCACCGCACCAGCGGCACTGAAGAAGGCAGATGCTTTTCCACCGCGGCGCTGTATTCCTTCGAGGCCAGGTCCAGCACCCAGTCTGCGCCGTCCGCCAGCGCCGCCGCGAGGTCCGCGCCCCAGAACGCATAGAGGTCTTTCACGCCGTCCACCGAAAGCTTTGCCTGCATCTCCAGCCGGTAGGGCCGCACCCCGTCGAAAGGACGCAGCAGTCCGTAAAAGCCGGAGAGGATGCGCAGATGCTCCTGCAGGTAGTCAAACTCCCGGTCGGTGAACACGTCCGGCGCCATGTAACGGTACTGGATGCCCTCATAGCTCAGGATGGCCGGCGTGAGGTTTCGTCGCAGGTCCATTCTTTCCAGCCGGCGCAGATTTTCCTCCGCGATGGAATCGTTGCATTTCCACAGGCTTTTCAGCCGGTCATAGGGCATGGCCCGCAGCGCCGCCAGCAGCCGCCCGGTTTTTTCCAGAAAGGCCGGCAGGTCCCGCCAGGGCAGGCCGTCGTCGGCCTTCATCTTCTTGGCCGGCGAGATGATGATCTTCATTCGGCCGTCACCTCATAGGGCCAGGTCATGATGCCGCCGAACTCATACACATTGGTATAGCCCAGCTTCGCCAGCTTGGCCGCCGCCTGCTTGCTGCGGTTGCCGCTGCGGCAGTAGACCAGCACCTCGGCGTCCTTTTCGCCGATGGCCCCGGCGGCGCTCTCCTCGTCGATGGTGCCCAGAGGCAGCAGCACCGCGCCGGGAATGTGGCCGCCGTCGAACTCGTCCTGTTCACGCACGTCCAGCACCACTACGCCGCCGGCGTCCATCCGCTCTTTGGCTTCCTGCTGGGTGATCTGCCGGTAGCCCTCGCCGCCCGCGCCGCAGCCGGTGAGCAGCAGCAGCGGGGCAAGCAGGGCGGAAAACATCTTCTTCATGGCTCACTTTTCTCCTTTCAGCATCGCCAGCACATCGGCGGCGTTTGTATCCGGCTTGACCTTGGGCATCACTGCAGTGACCATGCCTTCCTCGTCGATGAGGAAGGTGGTGCGCACCACGCCCATGCTCACTTTGCCGTAGAGCTTCTTTTCCTGCCAGACGCCGTAGGCCTGGATGGCTTCCAGCTGCGGGTCGCTGAGCAGCGTGAAGGGAAGGCCGTATTTATCGGCGAACTTGCGGTGCGAGGCAACGGAGTCCTTGCTGACGCCCAGCACCACCGCGCCCTCGGCTTTGATTTCGCTCAGCGAGCCCGCAAAGGCGCAGGCCTGCCGGGTGCAGCCGGGGGTGCTGTCCTTCGGATAAAAATAGAGCACCACCTTTTTGCCCAAAAAGTCCGAAAGGCTCACCGGGCGGCCGTCCTGGTCCTGCAGGGTGAATTCCGGCGCTTTCATGCCGACTTCCAACATATTCCCCAACTCCCTTCTGTTTTCTTTATTATAGCACAAAACCGGCCGGCCACCGTGATATCGTCACCGGAAACAGGCTTGGCGGAACGGACGGTTGCGGTTATAATAAAGAAAAAAGCAACGGCGCCCCGGCGCCGAAAAGGAGAAACGAATGAACAAGCTTTCTGTGGGAAAGGTGCAGGTGTACACCGGCAACGGCAAAGGCAAGACCACCGCCGCCCTCGGCCTCGTGCTGCGGGCCGCCGGCGCGCGGATGCGGGTCTATTTTGGCCAGTTCATGAAAACCGGCAACACCAGCGAGGCGCGGGCGCTGCGGGAATTTTTGAGCGGCGCGGTGACGATGGAGCAGTACGGCAGCGGCGAAGAGCTCTCCGGCCCGGACCGGGAGCGGGACACCGCCTGCGCCCGGGCGGGCTATGAGAAGGCCCGGGCGGCTCTTGGCAGCGGGGAGTACGACCTGGTGGTGCTGGATGAGATTCTGGTGGCGGAGCATCTGGGCCTGCTGGTTGTGGAGGACCTGCTGCGGCTGATGGACGAGCGGCCGGAGCGCACCGAGCTGGTGTTCACCGGGCGCTGGGCCGCCGAAGCGGTATGCCAGCGGGCGGACCTGGTCACCGAAATGGGCGAGATAAAGCACTATTTCCACGCCGGAGTGCCCGCCCGCACCGGCATCGAGATGTAAGAAAAAGGATGGGCCCCTTGAGGGGTCCATCCTTTTTTTGTTTCAGTTCAGCAGCCACACGCCGGCGTTCAGATACCCTGCAAAAGCCACCCACACAAGATAAGGCAGCTGCAGCCGCGCCGCGAGGCTTTCGACGCGGTAAAAAACCAGCACCATGGCCGCAATGAGCGCCCACATCACAAACAGCCAAATCAGTGCGAAGCCGAACCACTGGAGGTTGAAGAAAATGATGCTCCAGAAAAAGTTGAAGGCCAGCTGCCCGGCGAACAGCCACAGGCCCAGCCGCCGGTCATCGTAAGGCGGAGCCATCCAGATGCGGGCGGCGCTGACGCCCATCAGGGCATAAAGGACAGCCCAGACGATGGGAAAGACGATAGCCGGCGGCGAGAGCGGCGGCTGGACGATGCTTTCGGTATAAAGCTTCGTGCCCTCCCGGGTGAGCCAGCCGGACAAGCCGCCCACCGCTTCGGCCAGCAAGATCCAGGCCGCGTAGTTCTTCCAGGGAAATTTTTTCATTGTATCACCCTCTGGTAGGGTATGCAGCAAAGGGTGCGGCTATGCGCCGTTGCACCTCAGGGCCACAGCGAGAGGGTGAAGGAGATCTCGCTGCCGGACAGGGCCGTTTCGAGTCCTTCAGCATCGGTGATACGGGCCAGTTTTGTGTAGGACCAGGTGTTGCTGCCGTAGAACAGCACGACGGAATCGCCCCGGTACAGCATCACATCCCCCTGAGCCGCCGTGATGCGGGTGTCGTTTTGGGGCAGAGCCTCGGGCAGCTCGCCCACCTTTTCAAAGCCGCCGTAGTTTTCCGCCTCGAGGGTCACGGGTCCCTCTTCCAGCAGCGCCGCCAGCGCCCGGGCGGAGGGATTATCTTCCAGAACGGCGGCGAGGATGTTATCGCCCACCTGAATGTACAGCAACGTTTCTTCCTCCTTTTCGCCGTCCGGCGCGCTCTCCGGGCATGAGCCATCCACAATGGGAGCGGGCGGTGGAGCGGACAAGGCGCTCCGCGGGGCCGCGGGCACCTCCCCTGCTCCGCAGCCTGCCAGAGCCAGGGTCAGGACCAGCGCCAGCGCTGCCCGCCGCAAACACCGTGGCTGTGCCCGCCGGTTCACAGCGTCCGGCCCGCTTCCAGGGCGCGCTGCATCGCTTCGCCGCCGCGCACTTCGCCGGGGGCAGTGACGCCGCCGCCGAACACCACGCCCGCCAGCTTTGCTTTTTCAAAGCACTCCACCCAGCCGCCAAGCCCCTCGGCCGCCCGCTGCCACACCTCGTCGCCCTCCTCGGCGGCGCAGGCCAGCAGCCACACCTCCCGGAAGGCATAGTCGGCGGAATAGAGGGGGTTGGCCCGGTCCAGCAGGGTCTTCATCTGGCCGCTCATCTCGTAGTAGTAGATGGGGGTGGCAAACGCCAGCACGTCGGCATGGAGCATCTTCTCCTGCACGATGGCGTCCGCGTCGTCGCGGAGGACGCACCGCCCAGTGGTCTGGCAGGCGAGGCAGCTCTTGCAGAATCGGATGTCTTTGTCCGCGAGCGAGACAAAGTCCACCTCGTGGCCAGCCTCCCGTGCGCCCCGGGCGAACTGCCGCGCCAGCAGGTCGGAGTTGGAATCCTTGCGCAGGCTGGTGGAAATGACAAGTACTCGTTTGCTCATGGTGGTTTCTCCTTTTATTTCAGGGCTTCATACTGCGCGTCGCTCACCGGCTCGCACCACTCGTTGTTCGTCTCCTCGCCGGGCACCTCCAGCGCCAGGTGGGAAAACCAGCTGTCCGCCGCGGCGCCGTGCCAGTGCTTCACTTCGGCGGGGATGTTCACCACGTCGCCGGGGCGCAGCGCCCGGGCGGGCTTGCCCTCCTCCTGGTACCAGCCGCGGCCGGCCACGCAGATCAAGATCTGGCCGCCGCCGCTCTTCGCGTGGTGGATGTGCCAGTTGTTGCGGCAGCCCGGTTCGAAGGTGACGTTGAACACCCCCACCTGGCTGGCGGAAAGGGGCGCAAGGTAGCTTTGGCCCACAAAGTATTGGGCGTAGGCGTCGTTGGGCGCGCCGATGGGGAACACCATCTCGCTCTGGTGGCGGGCCTTTTCATCGCCGCCCTCCTCGGCCCAGACGTCCTTCGCCATGCGGAAGGCCGCCCACGCCTTGGGCCAGCCGGCGTAGAACGCCGCGTGGGTGAGAATTTCGGCTATTTCGGCGCGGGTGATGCCGTTCTGCTTTGCGGTGGTGAGATGATAGCGGAAGGACTCATCCACCAGCCCCTGGGCCATCAGCGACACCACCGTGACCAGCGAGCGGTCCCGCAGGCTGAGGGCCTCTTCCCTGCTCCACACCTCGCCGAAGAGAACATCGTCGTTCAGGCGGGCGAACTCCGGGGCGAACCGGCCCAGAGAATCCCGGCCGGCCGTCTGTTTCACTGCCATGGTCGTTTCCTCCCTTTCACATACTTGCTTTCAGAATGTTCAGCACATCGCTTCTCGTAAGGGTACGGTAGCCGCCGCTCATCAGGAAGGTGCCGTCGGCGATGCCTTCCAGCATCTCCTCGGTGACGCCCAACTGACGGATATTCAGCGCCACGCCCAGTTCCTCCATCCAGCTCTCCATTGCCGCAAGGCCCGCTTCGGCCAGCCCCTCGGCGCTTTTGCCCGCCGGGTCAACGCCCCAGACATTCACCGCGAAGCGCCCGAATTTGGCAAGTCCGTCCGCCATGATATAGCGGTAGTAGGCCAGGGACACGGCGGAGAGTGTCATGCCGTGGGTGGCGTTGGTGTAGGCCCCGATGGACTGGCCGATCATGTGCACCTCCCAGTCGGTGGACTTGCCCATGGCCAGCAGAGTGTTCAGCGCCCAGGTAGCCGCCCACATGATGTTGCTGCGGGCCTCGTAGTTTTCCGGCTGGCGCAGCGCGATGCGGGAGCTGGCGATCAGCGAGCGCATCAGCCCCTCGGCGATATAGTCGGTGGTGTTGTCGTCTTCGCCGGAAAAGTACTGCTCGCAGATGTGGTTGAACGCGTCGTAGATGCCGGCCACCATCTGATTCATGGGCACGGTGTAGGTAAGGGTGGGGTCCAGGATGGAGAAACGGGGCATCACGTTGCTGCCGAACACATGGCCGATCTTGCGTTTCTGGCCGGGGTGGGTAATGACCGCGCCGCCGTTCATCTCGCTGCCGGTGCCCACCATGGTGAGCACACAGCCCACCGGGATGATGGGGTTCGCCACATCCTCCATGCGCAAAAAGTATTTGTCCCAGGGGTCCTCACACCAGGCGGAGACGGACACCGCCTTGGCGTAATCGCACACCGAGCCGCCGCCCACCGCCAGAATGAGATCCACGTTGTTGTCGCGGGCCACACGGCAGCCCTCATACAGCTTTTCCACCGTGGGGTTGGGCATGACTCCCGGCACCTCGAACACTTCCTTGCCGCAGGCTTTGAGGATGGCGGTGACCTTGTCATACAGGCCATTCTTTTTGATGGAACCGCCGCCGTAGGCCAGCAGCACCCGATCGCCGTATTCCTTCAGTTCGCCCGTCAGCTGTTCCAGCGCCGATTCACCGAAATGCAGCCGCGTGGGGTTGCAATAGGTGAAATTTCCCAGCATGTTCATTCCTCCCGTTTGTGTTGATTCTGTTTGATGCGGTAGACCAGATAGTCCAGGCAGTCGATTTTCTTCTCACACCGATGCACCTCGTCCAGCAGGGCCGCCCGGTGCCGCGCCAGAAGTTCCAGCAGGCGGCGGGAGTCCCGCACATCGGCCATCAGCGCGGCGGCCGCCTCCTCCGAGCAGCCCGCGTCCCGCAGGGCCTGGGCCAGTTCGGCGGCCTCCATGGCACAGCAGCCGCATGCCCAGGGCTTCTGCTCTTCCGGCTGCGAACGCTCCATTGGTTCCTCCTCCTCTGTCGTTTTTCTCTGCTTTCAGTGTAAACCCGGGGCAGTGAAATAGCAAATACTTATACTGCATCAAACCGCATGCCTTGCAAGCATCGTCCAGCCGCGGTATAATGGAAAAAACGGAAAGGATGCCGCCTCATGGAACTGCGTCTGCTGCGCTATTTTCTCACCGTTGCCCGGGAGGGCAGCATCACCAACGCGGCGAGCGCCCTGCACATCACCCAGCCCACCCTCTCCCGCCAGATGCAGGAGTTGGAAGAGGAGCTGGGCCAGCCGCTGCTGGTGCGGGGCAGCCGCAGCGTGTCGCTGACCGGCGAGGGGATGCTGCTGCGCAAGCGGGCGGAAGAAATCCTGGAACTGGTGGAAAAGGCTCAGCGGGAAGTCTCTCTGGGGGACGGCATGATCACCGGCGAGGTGAGCGTGGGCGCGGGGGAAACAATGGGGGTGCACTTTCTCACCCGGGCGGCGCAGGAGCTGCGCCGGCGGTATCCTGAGGTGCGCTTTCGGATCATCAGCGGCGACGGCATGGAGGTGTGCGAGCTGCTGGACAAGGGCCTCATCGACTTCGGGCTGGTGTTCGACCATGCGGACCGCTCGAAATACAACGCCCTGCCGGTGCCCTGGCGGGACGTTTGGGGCGTGCTGGTGCGCAAGGACCACCCGCTGGCCGAAAAAGAGGCGGTGACCCCCGCGGACCTCATCCGCCAGCCGCTGCTGGTCTCCCGGCAGGTGCTCAAAGGGCCGCTGCTGCCCGAGTGGTTCGGCGCGGGGCTGGACGCGCTGAACATCGCGGGCACCTACACTCTGGCCTTCAACGGCTCGCTGATGGTGGAGGACGGCATGGGCTGCGCTTTGTGCCTGGACCGCATCATCAGCCTCAGCGAGGACAGCCCGCTCTGCTTCCGCCCGCTGGAGCCCCGGCGGGAGGCGGGCATGCACATCATCTGGAAAAAGTATCAGGTCTTTTCCCGTGCGGCGGAAAAATATCTGGAGTTGCTGGAAGAAAATGGAAAAGAATAAAGAGGGAGGCCCGCCGGCCTCCCTTTTTCTTGTTCAAAGCGGTCCCACTCCCACGCCGTGGGCTTGCAGCCGCGCGGGCGCGGGCAGCCGGCGCGTTCTCCTTGCAAGGCCCGGTCAGTCCAGCACCCGGCCGTCCACCGAGAGGGTCACCACCTGCCAGGGAATGAATTTTCCGCTGGCCTGCAGGGCCTTTTTCACCGCCAGTTCCAGCCCGCCGCAACAGGGCACCTCCATGCGCACCACGGTGACGCTCTGGATGTCGTTCCCCGCCAGGATGCGGGTCAGCTTTTCGCTGTAGTCCACGCCGTCCAGCTTGGGGCAGCCGATGAGGGTGATCCTGCCCCGCATGAAGTCCCGGTGCATGGACGCATAGGCATAGGCGGCGCAGTCCGCCGCCACCAGCAGCTTCGCCCCGTCGAACCAGGGGGCGTTCACCGGGGCCAGTTTGATCTGGCAGGGCCATTGGCCCAGCTGGGACTGCTCCGGCCCGGCCGGAGCGTCAGGGACGGCGGCCTCCTGCCGGTGCATCTGCCGGGCCCGGGCGCCGGGGCAGCCGCCAGAGGCGGGCATACCCTTGGCCTTGCGGTTGGCTTCCACCGCTTTCTCGTCATAAGCGGCGGCCTCCCGCTCCACAAAGGTGATGGCCCCGGTGGGGCAGGCGGGCAGGCAGTCGCCCAGGCCATCGCAGTAGTCGTCCCGCAGGAGGCGGGCCTTGCCGTCCACCATGCCGATGGCGCCCTCGTGGCAGGCGCTGGCGCAGGCGCCGCAGCCGTTGCATTTTTCCTGGTCGATGTGGATGATCTTTCGGATCATGGTGCAAAACCTCCTTGTTTTTATGCTTTGAGTATAGTACGATCATCCTTGCAAGTATGTGGTTTTGACCACGAAATGGAGGGCTTTGGATGGAAATTTTTTCCCTTGCGCTGTTCCGGGGCATTCCGCCCGAAGAGTGCGGCGCGATGATGACGCCGGGCTGTGTGCGCACCGTGGATTTTGAAAAGGGAGCGGTGCTTTTTCATACCGGGGACGTGACCGGGGAGTTCGGGGTGCTGCTTTCGGGCGAGGTGCATGTGGAGAGCGGCGACCTGTGGGGCAATCGGGTCATTCTGCACAGCATCCCCGCCGGGCACGCCTTTGCCGAGACCTATGCGCTGTGCGGCGTGCCCATGATGGCGGACGTTACCGCCGCACAGCCCAGCCGCGTGCTGTTCATCCGGCTGGCCGCCCTGCTGAGCGAGGCGAACAGCGCTCAGCCATGGTACCCCAAACTGCTGCGCAACCTGACGCTGCTCTTTGCAAGGAAAAATCTGGCCTGGTCCGGGCGGATGCTCTGCCTTTCCGCCAAAGGCATCCGCAGCCGGGTGATGATGTATCTCTCGGCGCAGGCCGCGCAGGCGGGTTCCACCGAGTTTTCCATCCCCTTTGACCGCCAGCAGCTGGCGGACTATCTGAACGTGGAGCGCAGCGCCCTTTCCAAAGAGCTGGGCCGAATGCAGAAAGAGGGCATTCTGACCTTCCGCAAAAATCATTTTCATCTGCACCGCACCATCGAGCGGTAAAAAAGGTTTTCATGGCGTTTTCGCCGTTTTGTGTAAATCAAATCATCAAAGGCCGCCGGGCCGTTCGGCAGCCGCGGGCTGCAGGTGCAAACCATGCAGCGGCGGTCAGCTTTTGACGGCAAACGGCCGCCGGAAGGCCCAGCGGGTAAAAGGGGCCGCGGCGAACATATTCCGGAAAAAAGCCAGGGGGAAGTGTTTCAGCACGATGCCCGCCCAGGCGGCGGGCAGCTGAAACACAGGCGTGCCGCCCATCGACCCGAAAAAGCGCGGGTTTGCGGTTTTATACAAGAAAACACGCATATAATTGCCATTCTTGTCATCCAAAAGCAATAAAATATACTAAGTCCTGCGGTTGTAGCTCAGTTGGATAGAGTGATTGGCTACGAACCAATAGGTCGGGGGTTCGAGCCCCTCCAACCGCACCAGTGCCGGAGCAAAGCGTGCTTTGCTCCGGCACTTTTTTGTTTTCTGCGGCAAGGGCACGAGCGCGCCGCAAGCCCTGCCTCCCGCCGCCAGGAAGGCCCCCGGGAAGTTGTTCCCCGGGGGCCTCTGCCTTTTCCGCAAAGAAGCCGGGCGGTGCGCCCCTCTCAGGGGGACGCACCGCCCGGCTTGATCGCTCGAAGTTTTCAGGGGCTGCGCAAAGCAGCATCAATACTGCTCACGAGGCTGTTCGTCCTCATCCTGGGCGCTGTTACGGCCCAGCAGGAACAGCGCCGCCTGCACCAGGGCGATCACCGCCATGATCAGAGTCCACTTGTCGATCATGACCATGGGCAGGGTCATGTCCTCGGTCACGAAGAAGGCGACCAGCGCAACGACCGCGGGGACGATGCCCAGCAGATGCGCCATACCGGTCTTGCGCGCAAAGCGCAGCGCCAGCATAACGAGGCCGGCCACAACGGTGAGCGCCATCAGGATCAGGTTGAGCAGAGCCCAGCTGCCTTCATCGGGAGCGCCCGCCTGCGCGGTCTCTTCGTCCTCGATGGTCTCGGTCTTATCCTCTTCCTTGCCGGCATCGGTTTCAGGAGAGGCCTGAGGGGTCTCCTCCTCTTCGATGGTCTCGGCATCTTCAGGCTCCTCTTCCTCCTCATCCGGAGTCACCGGGGCAACAGGCACCGGGGTGGGTGCAGGAGTGGGAACCGGGGTGGGAACCGGGGTGGGAGTGGGAGTGGGAGTGGGATTCGGGCCGGGATCGGGATTGGGATCCGGATCGGGATCCGGAGTCACAGGCACCGCATTGATGGTCAGAATGCCAGATTCAAGGGTGATTTTATAGTTGTCATTGACGAGGTTCTCGACATCACCAATTTTTTCAATGATCTGCAGACCACCATCGATATTGATCTTCAGCTGGCCAACAACGTTCTCTTTTCCATTCTCCCAGGTATAGAACACGTTTTCGATGACATGCCCATCGAGAAGGCCTTCTTTCTCTCCGGTGTTGGTGATCGTGTAACTAAACTCAGGAAGTGCATCGCCCACATATTTGCTGGAATCGTTCACCTTCAGGGTAATAGGCCGTTTGGTGACCTCCAGAGTATATTTGTCGGGCGCCACATAAGGAGCATAACCATCCATGGTGAAGCGAATCGTGAGGTTCTCCAGCTTATCCACGTTGGTCAGAGTGGGATTGCCCACGACCCAGTTGCCATTGCCATCCTGGTATTCGATCTTGTAGCCATCCTCCGTTGTGCCAGCAGGATAGGTGATGCTCAGGGTTTTCGCAGTGCCGTCGTAGACATCCTTGAAATCATCGACCACAGGTTTCATGGCATCAGGCAGAGCTTTGTGTAGCACGATGATGCCGTCCACATGCCATTCCAGCTTGTTCGTGGTATCATCGGTCCAGGCCGCCTTGGCTACGTCCCAACCCTCAAAGGTGTAGGTGTTAGGCACGCCAGCAGTTGTACTAAACGCATAGGTTACGCCATCTACGGTGATTTCGCCAAATTCCTCTGCCTTCGGCGCAGTCAGCACCTTGTCCAGGTTGCTGCTGTCCAGCTTGATGGGGGTGTTGGCATAATCCCACACGGGCGCGCCGAAGGCCACGGAGCCAGTGCCCACGAAGGTGTAGTCAGAGGCCTCGGTCTTGCCCTCTTCATGGATGTAGAACTTGGCGTCGAAGACCGTCTTGGGGGTAGCGGACACAGCCATGTTGACCACATAGGAGTCATCGCCAGCGGCGATCTCAATATCAGCGCCGCTGTTCCAGATGCCACGGGTCAGAGTGAAGGTGTAGCATTCCTCCGCGGAATCGTAGTTCAGGAGCTTGTTGATGACCTCACCGTTCTTTTTAGTCAGGGTGAGAGACACGGGCGCTTCGTAATTTTCATCCACCACGATCTTAAAGTGGGTGGCACGCACCTGGCCGCCCCAGCCGAAGTCGAAATCCAGGGGGATGGGCTGATTCAGAACCGCCTGGGTATAATCGCGATCATCATAGTCCTTGTAGTAGACCGTGACGCCGGTCAACTCAGTGGGCACGGTGGCCATGTCCGTCCGCTGGCGGGTCTTGTAGTCGCTGATCACCAGATCAGACTGAATGTTGGTGAAGGCGAGTTCATACTTGTAGCCGCCGACCAGGCCCTTGTAAGTGACGGCAACTTTGGTGCCGTCGGGCAGCTCAGTGGTGAAAGGCAGGTCCTCTTCCAGGTTCAGAGGCAGATTCAGAGGAGTTCCATTCACAGCCAGGGTAATCATGGGTTCGGTCATGGACTCGTTCAGAGTCACGGTGATGTTGCCGCCCTTCTCAACGCGCTGCGGCAGCGAAGGAGAAAAATCATTGCTATTCAGGGTCGCGTCGTTCACCTTCACCTCACAAGTGTTATTCAGAGGTTCGGTCTTAATGGTGATGTCGACCGGCGAACTCTGCTCGCCCGAAAAAACGAACACATAGTCATATCCGTTCTGCCGGGCAGTCGCATAATCGTTCTTAAAGTCTCTCGGGACTTCGGCAATTGCCAGCGGAGTGATCTCTCCAGCGCCAGCCGTCAATCCCGTTACGGTGTAACCTTCTTTGACATCCACAAAGAAGACGATCTTGCTGCTGATCAGCATCTGTTTCGTGACGCTGGGCCCGTTCATCACCGTGAAATCAGTGTGCTCTATCCACAGTATCCACGGCGTGTGATGCGCATACGCAATGCTGTTGATCCCTTGGTTGCCGTCATCCGTGAACTGGAAAGTCACATCACCATAGCCCCTCTGCGCGGGCGCATTGCTCATCACCGCAGGCACAGAAGCCGCCAAAAGGGCAGTCTGCTGCGAAGACAGCTCTTCTTCTTCCACTGCGGGCTCGCTGTCATCCACGACAGGCTCGCTGTCATCCACAACAGGCTCGCTGTCATCCACAACAGGCTCGCTGTCATCCACAACAGGCTCGCTGTCATCCGCAACGGGCTCGGTGCCGTCCGCAATGGGCTCGGTGCCGTCCGCAACGGGCTCCTCGTCCACAGCGGCCATCACAGCGCTGCTCGCAGGGGCTTCATCGCCCGCGAACGCACTGGCCGGGGCCAGCGTGAAGATCAGCCCAAGCGCGAGCATCAGGCTGACAAGCCGCCGCGCCGCTCCTGACTTTTTCTTCATGTGTATCCTCCTTTTTTCCACGCTCCCTTTGGCAGGCGCGTTGAAAGATGTGAAAGCTGCTTTTTTCAAAAGCGAAGCTGGCGGGTGCTCCCGCTGTGTATCTATCATACCCCCCGTCACAAATTGGTCACAAAAAAATCCCGCGCAGATGCGCGGGACGCAAAAAATGCAAATTTTCAGGAAAATCCGGAATGAATCTTATTATTTAAATGGCAAGGAGATGGTTTTTTCATAAATTCATCCAAATGCAAAAGAGGAATTTCGGCGTTTTTTACGTTCCGTTTTCCTCCTTTTCGCGTCTGCGAAGGCTTCTGCCGCGCTTTTGCGGCCGAAGCCTGCTTTTCTGCCCTCACACAACGGGCTGAGGCAGGCTGGCGGAAATGTCGATGCGCACGTTGGAACTGAGGCCGCAGGCCCGCCAGCCATTGAGCAGCCGCTCGGCCACCACGCCGCTGTCGCCCGGCTGGCGCACCAAGAGCATGAGCACATACTGGTCGCGGCTGTAGCGGCTGAACACGTCGCCTTTGCGCAGGGTGTTCTCGATGATCCCCCGCAATTGCAGCATCACCTGTGCATTCTCCTGCTTGCTCATGGCCTGGCCGCCGGTGCTCTGCAGGCCCACCAGCAGAAGCACCACCGTATTATCCAGCCTGGCGGCGCTGCACACCATCATATGGTACATGTGCTTGAACGCTTCGTAAGGGCAGAAATAGGCGCCGCGGATGGGCCGTTCATCCCGGGCAGCCTCGTCCAGGTCTTTCTGGATCTGATGGATGTCGTCCACCGCATTGGTGCCCTCGCCGGCCCAGCGGAAGATGCTTTGCAGTTCCGGCCCCGGCGCTTCGCCGGTTTTGTCCAGAAACATGTTGGCGATGATGGGATAATGGCTGAGGATCGTGGTTTTCATGTTCAGCTGTTTGAGGGCGGAGAAATGCCGCAGATAGATCTCCTCGCTGAGGGGCTCCAGCAGCAGGGCGCGGCCGCAGATGTCCACCACTTCCTGGGCGCTGCCGCGCTGGTTTTCCGCCAGCAGAAGGTCGCAGGCACGCAGCACAGCCGACAGATACTTCTGGCTCAGGGCGCTGGCCTTGGGCAGCACCCACCGCCGCCCGGCAAGGCTGGGCAGAAAATCGCCAGAATACCGGTCTAAAAAGGCGCGGCAGAACTCCAGCTGGCGCTTGGGCTCTTTCTCGGAGCAGCCCTGCCGGTAAATGGCGTTGAGGGCCTGCACGTCCAGCTGGACCGGCGTGCCGGGGTCCCAGCAGTATTCCCGGTTCCTTTTTATAATACAGGCGGCGGGCAGGCCCGCCTCGGCCAGGCTCTTGCGCAGAGAATAGACGACGTTTTTCAGCGCGCCGGCGGGGTTCTCCACCTCGCCGTCCTCCCACAGGGCCTCGCAGATCCGCTCGTTGGTGATGGGTTCATCCATGTTCAAAAGAAGGAAGGCGAGCAGTTCCCACGGCTTGTTGATCCGGGCGCCCTGCTCCAGCAGGATCCTGTCCCCCGCTTTGACGCACAGCCCGCCCAGGGTTTTTACTTGAAGGAGCGCGTCGTTCATCGTTGTTCCTCCCCTCGTGCCCGGTCAAAGCGTGGCCAGGGCGGCCAGCCGCTTTTCCATGGCTTCGTAATGGATGCTAAAGGTGAGCGCGGTCTCCCGGGTGATGCGCTGCTGCTGCACCAGCCGCAGAAGGCTGGCGTCCATGGTGCGCATGCCCTCCGCCGCGCCGGCCTGGATGGCCGCGTCGATCTGGTGGGTCTTGGCCTCCCGGATGAGGTTGCGGATGGCGGTGTTGGAATACATCACTTCAAAGGCCACCGTCTGGCCGCCGTCCACGGTGGGCACCAGCTGCTGGCTGATGACTGCCTGCAGCACCATGCTCAGCTGGATGCGCACCTGATTCTGCTGGCCGGCGGGGAACACGTCCACGATGCGGTCCACCGTGCTGGCGGCGCCGGTGGTGTGCAAAGTGCTGAACAGCAGCTGGCCGGTCTCGGCGGCGGTCATGGCCACCTCGATGGTCTCCCGGTCACGCATTTCGCCCAGGAGGATGATGTCCGGGCTTTCCCGCAGGGCGCTGCGCAGCGCCGCCAGATAGCTTGGGGAATCGCTGCCGATCTCCCTCTGGGTCACGATGCTCCTGCCGTGGCGGTGGATGTACTCAATGGGGTCCTCCATGGTGATGATGTGGCCTTCCCGCCGGTGGTTGATGCGGTCGATCATGCAGGCCAGCGTGGTGGATTTGCCGCTGCCCGCCGGGCCGGTGACCAGCACCAGCCCCTTCATCCGGTCGGCGGCGGCCAGCACCGCTTCGGGGATGGACAGCGCCGCCGGGTCTGGCAGGCCGAAACGGATGACCCGCAGCACCACCGCCAGCGATCCCCGCTGGTGCAGCACACTGGCCCGGAAGCGGCCCATCTCACGGATGGCGAAGGAGAAGTCGTCGTCGGCGTCGCCGGCGGCCACCCGGGCCGTGTTCCGGCCGCAGAGGGCATAAATGGCCTGTACGATGGCCCCGGTGTCCTCGGGCAAGAGAGGCTCGCCCTCCCGGCGCTGCCGCCCGCTGATCTTATAGGTCAGCGGCAGGCCGGCGACCACGAAAATGTCCGAAGCGCCCAGGTCCAGCGCCCGCTTGAGAATGCCGGTGATCTCCATGCTTGCTCTCCTCCCCTTCTGTCAGAAACTTCCGTCCCACAGGTCCAGGCTCTCGTCCGCCTGCCATTCCTGGCTCAACCGCCAGGAGTCGATGCGCCAGCCGCCGTCCTTTGCAAGGACGAGGCGCACTGTCAGGCGGCGGCCTTCCTCCCCTTCTATCACGGCCTCCAAAACGCCCTGTCCGTCCGCCGCAATGCCGCCGGGCAGGCTCGTGCCCTCTGCCAGGGCCCCGTCCACCTGAGCCAGCCAGCGCCACGCCTCGTTTTCACATTCCGCGTCCAGTTCAAAGCGCTCCATCGCCCGCTGCGCCAGAGCCAGGTCCGCCCGGGCGGTGGAGAAAGCCAGCACCGCCAGCACCGCCAGGCACACCGCCGCCACGGCGATCAGCAGCGTCAACGCGCCGGAACGCACCGGCATGTGGGCGTGTTCTTTATACCGCATGGGGCTTCCTCCCTCCCGGCCGGTCAATCCGGCCAGTAGCGCACAAATTCAAAATCGCAGAGTTCCCCGCCCCCAGCGGCGCGCACCGCAAGGTGCAGGGTGACGGTGCGGCCCGCCGTATGGGGCCGCTCCGTCAGTTCCATGGAAAGGCGGTAGGTCTCGCCGCTGGGGCCGGTGCGCTCCACCTCGCCCTTCGCGGCGTCCCCTTCGTCCAGGCCCGCAAGGCGCAAAAAGTCCGCCTCGTCCGCGGCGGCATAGAACTCTTCGCTCACATTCTGCACCAGCCGCTGGGCGTCGGTAAGGCGGCGGGCCTCCAGCGCCTGCGCGCGGGCCGCGCTGAACAGCTGGGCCAGCACCGCGGTCAGCCCCAGCAGGAACACCGTGAGCAGCAGGCATTCCACATAAAACGCCATGGATCTGCGCCGGTTCATGCCGCACCTCCTTCGGCGCTTCGCAGCGCCGCGTCAGCGGTCTTGCCATCCACCGTGAGGCGAAGAAGGGCAGGGGCGGCCCACTGGGCGGTGAACTCCCGCGCCGGGGCCAGCGGCTGGGCGGCGGCGGGGTCGGTGGCTGCATCGGCGGCGCAGAACTGCTCCACCAGCCAGCCGTCCGCCAGGTAGATGCGGAACTCATAGCCGCTTTCCGGTTCGGTCAAAACCAGCATGTCCCCCTCGGGGCCGCTGCTCAACCGCACCGCGCCGGCGGCGTCTCCCGAGCGCACCCGGGTGATGAGGCTGCCCAAAGCGGCCCTGCCCTGTTCGTTGGCGCTCCGGCTGGCCTCCAGCCGGCCATAGAGCCCGGCCCCCAGGGCGGTGAGCCAGAGGATGCACCCCAGCATCAGCGCGAACAGCGCCAGGGAAAAGGCCGGTGTCGCCCGGCCGGATGAGCGGCGCATGGGACGCCCTCCTTTCACGCAGCGGCCCGCGGGGCCGGTCATTTTTGCAGCACGGTGACCTGCGGCGGCAGATTGGAGGCAAAGGCCTCATAGGCCACGATGTAGCGGTCATGGTTGATCTGCAGGCCGTAATGGTCGGTGAGATAATTCAAATCTTCGGGGTAATAGCCTTCCACCGCATAGCACTGAACGGCGCTGCGCAGCACGGCCTTCTTCAGGGCCTCCGCTCCCTGGCTGCCCAGGTCGGCGCCCACGCGGCCCAACCCCCAGGCGCAGCCCAAAGCAAGCGCCGTCGCCAGCGTCAGCGCCGCCAGCGCGCGGCGCAGCAGCCGGCCGGGAGTAAGGGACGTTCTGTCATGATACATAAGCGCCTCCTTATCCCACCGTGCCCAGGATGCCGATGAGCGGCAGCATCACCGACAGCAGGGTGACGCCCACCGCCACGGTGAGGAACGCCGAGATCGCGGGCTCCACCATGTCCACCACCCGGTCCAGTTCGTCGTCCGCGTCCTGGGTGAAGAGGCTGGTGAGGCGGGCCAGCACCTGCTCGATCTTGCCGCTGCGCTCGCCGCTGAGCAGCATCCGGGCATAAAGGGGCTCGAAAAGCTTCTGGTCGTGCACCGCCGCGGCAAGGCCGGACCCCTGGGCCATCTGGGCCCGGGCGGCGGTGATGGACGCGCGCAGCCCGGTGTGGTCCGCCATGCCCTCGGCGGCCTCCATGGAGGCGTCGGCGTCCAGGCCGCTGGCAATGAAGATGTCCAGCGCGCCCGCAAGACGCGCCACCGCCAGTTTGCGGCTGGCAGCGGCGGTGAGGGGCAGCCGCTGGAACACATGGCTCAACCGGGCGCGGCCCGCAGCGGTGCGGCCCATCGCCGCGCCCGCCGCCACCAGCACGGCCAGCACCAGCGTGGCCGCCAGCGCCCCGCCGCCCACCCAGTAGGCCAGGCGGATGTAGCCGTAGCTGCTGGTGGCGATGTCGCCCACCAGGCCCTCGTACACACCGGTGAACACCGGCAGCACCCAGGCCAGCAGCACCGCCAGGATGGCGGCCATCAGGCCCAGCAGCACCGCGGGATAGACCACGGCGCTGCGCAGTTTCTTTTGCAGGCGCGCCTGCGAAGCATAGTACCGGGCAAGGCTGTTCAGCACCGCCTCGGTGCGGCCCGCCTTTTCGCCGGCGGCGATCATGCGCACGGCATAGCCGGGCAGCGCGCCGGTCTGTTCCACCGCGGAGGACAGGCTCTCGCCCAGCAGCAGGGCCTTCTGCATGGTGCGGGCGGCCTCCCTGAAGGGGCCCGCCGCGCTGTCTTCGCCGAGCAGGCCGGAGGCCTCGTCCGGCTGGATGCCCGCGCCCAGCAGCAAAGCCAGATTCTCGCACAGGGCGCTCACCGCCAGCGCGTCAAGTTCCCGTTTTGCCATGATGCCTCTTCCTTTCCCATGTGATGCGCCGGCCACGGGGCCCGCAGTCAATAGGTCTTGTAGTCCCGGTAGTTGCTGCCGTTGCCGATGAATCCGGCGTCGGCGCCGCCCGCGGCGAAGGTCAGGTCCACCCGGGTCCAGGTCTTGCGGTCCACCTCGATCTTGACGGTGATCCAGCCGGTCTCCTCCAGCCAGATCATGTTCCAGGCATGATAGAGGTCGTTGGGCGCCACATAGCCGGTGATGACCTTGGTGGGCACCCCCTGGCTGCGGAGCATGGCGGCGGCCAGCACCGCGTAGTCGATGCAGATGCCCTTGCCGGTGGCCAGGGTCTCATCCGCGTCGGAGAGATAGCCTGTGCCGATGGTCTCGGCCTTGGGGGTGTCGTAGGCGATGTGCTCCACGATGTAGGCATAGACGGCGGACACCATGCCCGCCTCGTCCGCCGCGCCCGCCGCCAGCTGCCCCGCCAGCGTCACGCAGTCGTCGCCGGCGGCGTAGTTCACGTAGCAGCTGGGCCGCAGGAACGGCTCCAGTTCGCTGGCCAGCTGCACCTGCTCGGTGCGGGCGTACTTTTCGCTGTATTGGGTGCCGGCCACGTTCTCCATCACCCGGAAGGTGTATTCCCCGTCGCCGCTTTGCAGCGGGCAGGCGATGGGGGAGCCGTCGCCTGGCAGGTCGTAGTTGTATTTCACGTCCCCGAACGCCACCTGGAACTTCAGGCGTTTTTCGCTCACGGCGCTCACCGCCACATAGCCCTGGGCCAGGTGGCTGGTGTCCAGCAGGCAGTCGTTTTCGCCGGTGGCGGCAGCCGCGTCAAAGGCCGACTCCGCCATGGGCGGGGCCTGATAACCGCCGGCCTGCCCCACCGGCTCCGCCGTTCCCTGGGCCGGGGCAGAAGGGGTTGGGGCGCCGCCCGCGCCGCAGGCGGAAAACAGCGCGCAGACCGCCAGCAGCGCGCACAGCCATCGACGCTGCATCCCCTTCCCCCCTTTTCCTGCGGGGCACATGCCGCCCCGCACGCTCGCTCTACTGTTAATTATATCGGCCCTGACCAAAAAGTAAAGCAGAGTATAAGCGGGCAGGCCCGCCGCTGCGCGGCGGGCCTGCTTTGTTCCGGCCGGGCGAGTAACGCATCACCGGCGGGACTTTGCCTCCGGGCCGTCCGCATGGAAAATGCGGTACTGGTTTTTGCCGCGGCGCTTGGCCTCGTAGAGGGCCGCGTCCGCGTTGGCCAGCAGGACGTCGTAGCCGTCTCCATGGTCCGGGAAGAGAGAGGCGCCGATGCTGCCCATGATCTGGTAATGGATGTTCCCGTTGCGGTAGGGATTGCGGAACAGGGTGCAAAGCCGCTCCAGGCGGTTTTTCAGCACTTCCCGGTTCACGTTGGAGACGAACACCACGAATTCGTCGCCGCCGTAGCGGGCCACCACGTCGGAGTGGCGGAACACGCTCTGGATGCGCTGGGCGATGCAGCGCAGGATGTCATCGCCCACCATGTGCCCCAGGGCGTCGTTGGCTTTTTTGAAGTCGTCCACGTCAATGAAGATCAGCGCCCCGCAGGCGATCTTGCCCTTTGTGAGCCGCTCGTGGACGTTGCGCTCGAAGTAAGTCCGGTTGTACAGGCCGGTCAGGCCGTCCCGGTTGGCCTGCTCCTTCCAGCGGTCCAGCTCGTTGCGCCAGTTCGCGGTGTTCACCAGAACGCCCTCGATCACCGCGCCGTTCTCGCTCTCCGCCCGCTGCAGGTGCAGTTCCATCCACTCGTACCCGCCGTCGGACACACAAACGCGCACCGTGCCCTCCACCCAGGGGATCTCATCCCGGGCGCAGCGGCCCATCATATCCAGGAAGTCCTCTTCATCGTTCTCGTTCAGGATCTCGGAGCTGCGCAAAAAGGCGATGGCGTCGGGGAATTCCGTTCTTCCCTCCATCACCGGCGAGAAAGCCGCCGAAAAGCTGATGCTGCCCGCGTCCGGCCGGTAGCGGAAGGTGACGATGCTGCTCTGTTTTTTGTCTTCGCGCCGCTCGGAAGCCTGGGGCGAGAGCAGGGCGCCCTCGGGGTCCACGCACCTCAGCCGCCCGTTCTCCCAGGCGGCGCTTTCAAACTCCGCCGCCGGCATCGGCCGGAAGAACACATACCCCTGCACGGTGTCGCAGGCGGCGTGGCGAAGGTGGCGCACCTGCTCCATGTTTTCCACGCCTTCGGCCACGGTGTTGATGTGCAGCTTGCCGGCCATCTTCATGATGGATTCCACCACGCAGCGGCCCCGGTGCGAGTCGTTGTCGCCCACAAAGAAGCTGCGGTCCAGCTTGATGGCGTCCACGTTCAACTGGTTGAGCATGCCCAGCGAAGAATAGCCGGAGCCGAAGTCATCCAGCGAGCAGCCAAAGCCCGCCTCGTGCATCCGGTCGATGAGCCGGCGCACGCCCTGGGGGTCGTCCAGCAGGATGGTCTCGGTGAGCTCGAACTCGATGAGGCCCCGGTCCACCTTGTATTTGTCGCGGATGGTCTGGCATTTTTCCAGGAAATCCGGCGAGCCCAGGTTCTGGCGGGAGAGATTCACCGACACCGCGCACAGTTCCCTGCCCTGCTGTTTCCAGCGGGCCAGGTCGCGGCAGACCTGTTCAAAGACGAACTGGTCGATGCGGGTGACGAAGCGGTACTTTTCCAGCACCGGGATGAACACCGACGGGGGGATCATGCCCCGCTTGGGGTGCTGCCAGCGGATGAGCGCCTCGGCGCCGGAGACCCGCCGGTCCTCCAGGCGGACCTTGGGCTGGTAATACACCTTGAAGTCGCCGGCCCGCAGCGAGGCGTCCAGCCAGTTGATCATTTCTTTTTCTTCCAGCTGGGCCTGCTGCCAGGCGGCGTCGTAGAAGGTGCAGCCCCCGTGCATCTTATCGCCAATCTTGCGCGCGGTGCTGCTGCGCTCTTCCATGGCGGTCACGTCGGTCTCGCCGGGCCGGGCCGTATCCGCGCCGAAGCGAAGCTCCAGATAATAGGGGTTTTCCCGGTTCGCGTTGAATGCGTTGACTTTCTTATACATCTCCTGCAGCCGATGCTCGATCTCTTCCTTGTCCTGCCCCTCCAGCAGCATATAGAACAGGTCGGCGGAGGCGCGGGTGATAAGCTCGCCCGGGCGCAGGCAGCTTTTCAGCGTGTTGTAGAGATAGCGCAGGGTGCGGTTGCCCTCTTCGATGCCATAGATGTTGTTCACCAGCTTGAAGCCCTGCATGTCCGCGGAGACAAGGGTGTAGTCGCTGCTCTTTTCCAGCATCGCCGCCGCGTCGTAGCGGAAGCGGGCGTCGCTTTTGCCGCCGGTGAGCGGGTCCACGAAGGCCATGTGTTCAAGGCTCGCCTGATAGCGCCGGCGGAGGACGGTCATGGTGATGAGCACACCGCCGAACACGATGCCCAGCAGCAGGGTGAGCCAAAGGTTCTCGGTCACCAGCGGGTCGATGGTCTTGCCCAGCAGGTCTGCGGGGATGATGGTGAGCACGTACCAGTCGTTGGCCACCAGCGGGATGTAGCTCACCAGCACCGCCGCGCCGCCTTTTTCGATCCTTGCCACGCCGGGCCGGCCCGCGTGGATGTCATCATACATCTGGCCGAACTGGGCGCGCTCCTCTTCCGTGCCGTTCATCCAGGCGTCCTGCAGAAGGGTGGACATCTCGCTGTCGTCGCCCTCGGCCAGCAGTTCGCCGTCCCGGGTGATGACGCGGGAGGTGCCCTCGCCGCTGAAGCTCTGGGTGGAGAGCATGCCGGTGAGCAGGCTGGCGTTCTTGACGCCCAGCAGCACCTGGTCCCCCGTCGCCTCGCCGGCGGAGTAGTAGACGCCCAGTTCCGGCTCGTGGGACATGATCAGCTGGGTGGCGCCGGCATGCACCATATCGTCGCCCGCCAGCGTGGAGCAGCGCTCCCTGATCCACGCCTTGGCTTCCTCCGCATTGGCCGCCAGATACAGCTCGTCAAACCCGGATACCGACGCCTTGCGCGCCAAAAATTCCGGCAGCGCCTCCTCGTCCAGAAGCACGGCGCTGTCCCGGATGATGTTCATGCTTTCCATTGATTGGGAGATGCGGCTGTCCACCAGGGTCGCGATCTGGTCCGAAACATCCAGCAGCCAGTTCCTGGTGCGCTGCGCGGTGGCGTTCCGGATCGCAAAGCCGTTCGCCAGAAACAGCGTGCCGGTCACCAGGATCGCGATGCTCAGACCCAGCATCGTCAGGAGCATGCCCTTACGGTACTGATTGATGGTCTGTTCGTGTTTCATCCTATTCACCGTCCACAAATGCGGGGGAAAACACCCGCGTCAAATCTGCAATCCTTTCTTATTTTATCACACAAAGCCCTCTATGACAACATTGCTTCTTTGCGACGGCGCGGCAGGACCGCATGCGAAAAGGGCTGCATCCAGAGGCCGCCCGCGAGACGCCGCGCAGGCCGTTTCAGAAAATGTTTCCCTCTGCTGCTTTAAAGACGTAGAATATGAAGCTTTTATGAGATCGCTCCAACAACAATATGTAAAGGCCTTATAAAATGACATGCGTGCACACTTATTATCCAGCTAAACCCTAAAGCGACAGATCGTTGAAGCCCCCGGATATACAACGCCAAATATCGCTGTAAAGCTGTTTTTCGTCGGTTGTGTACAACTATACAATAGCCTGCGATGACTTTTTGGTACTGGCTTAGCGGGTTTTTGTATGCGTGTTGGATAACGGGGGGATACCATTGAAAAAAGACTCTTCGGACAATGAGATCGGCACATCTTTGATGACCACTGTCGGATAAGCTGGATCGCGGGAATTATAGCATGCAAGATGAGAAATAATTGACAATTCGCCATACTTCAGCCATGATAGAAGAAAGAGCCCCCGACAAGCGAGGTGAAGCCGTTGACCAGTGTTTGCAGAGCCATTTTCAAAGCTATCCATGAGGGGAAATGGCTAAGTGTCGAGTATAAAAACAAAAGCGGGCAGACCACCAAGTATTGGCTGGCCATAAAATCCCTTGCGCCCCGAACGGGGCAGATGGTTGTGGAAGGCCTGCACCTAGGGAAACTGTCGGTACAGGAACTCTATGTGCGGATGGAGGGCATTCAGTCAGCGGAAGTGATCGACGGCTCCTGGTACCCCATCAATGAGAAGCTCGTGCAAGACATTTTGAAAAATCCCCGCCGTTATGAGCCGTGGTTTGGAAACACCACCAATCTGCGGGTCTTGGAGTATCTGACGCTCTGCAACAAGCTGGACACGACTCCCTACAAAACGGAGTACGCATTGATCCATCAGCTGGATGAGGACAGCTTTTGCGATGGCGAGCTTTCCTTGACGGAAGAACAATTCGCCGGAATCGTGCAGAACTTCCAGCGTAAAACCGAACAAAAGGCTGAAGGAAAGCCTATACAGATTCGACAGCTGGCACTGAACCTATTGAGCGTGGAAACACCCCGGGGACTGTACGTGCTGGCCTATCGCCCCCTTGCGCTGGATGTGACAAAGCGCAGCCTCCGTGTCATCGATGAGGCAGTAATCTGCCGGGAATTCACCTTGGATGGGGTCAAGATCAGTGCGCACTCCTTCCTGGATGCGGAAGACTACGATCTGCTGGATGACTTCGAGCATAATGCGGAGCAAATCAAAGACTGTATCACACGCACCAGCTGCCAGCGGCACGGTGTGAATGATATGCCCTATCTGGTGGCGATCGGCTGGGATTGCCTGGTGGACTTGGAAAGGGAATACAAAGGGATCACAGCCATGTTTGAATCCACGGACGGCGAAGGCCCCACCGCGCCCATTCGTGCCTTTTTTGGCGAGATGACCGCCCGCCCCCGCCGGAAAAAGTCATTCCCGCTGGCCCTGATCAACGGACGGGCTAACCTGGACCAGTTGCTGGCCATCAACAATGCCATGCGCTATCCATTGGCCTATGTTCAAGGTCCGCCAGGTACAGGGAAAACCAGCACCATCGTTAGTACCATGACCACGGCTTTCTTTCATGAACGTACAGTGCTGTTTGCTTCCTACAACAACCATCCGATCAACGGCGTGGTGGAGAAACTGCAAGCTCTCACCTATCGGGGAAAGACGATCCCCTTCCCGCTGGTGCGGCTGGGCAACCGGGAATGCGTGAAGAAGGCGCTTCGCTCCATCCGCAAGATGTACGAAGACTGCAAGAAGATCACCATCTACGAAAAGACCCTGGACCGCAACCACACCGAGCGCGCCGAACGTGCGCGCCGTCTCACCGACCTGCTGGAGCGTTACGACACCATCCTGGACCTGCAGGAGCGCAAGGAGACGATCCAGCGCCTGCTGGAAGCGCGCAGCCACATGAACTTCCAGTACGAGCTGCAGGCAGGGCAGCTGCCACAGGTAGAGGCGGAGCTCAAGCGCTGCGGAACAGTGACCACCGCAGACGCCTTGGCGTTGCTGGACCAGAACACCGAGGACTTTTTGAAGTATCTATACTATACTTCCGCAAAGTATATTCGCCGACTGGGAGAACCCAAAAACAGCGATCTTCTGGAATTGGTCAACAGCGACGAAAACGACCCGGAGGTCATCGTGGCCTTCAACAAATACCTCTCCAAAACCGAGAACCTGAAAAAATTCCTGCGCATCTTCCCCTTCGTTGCCACCACCTGCATTTCGGCCCAGCGCCTGGGTGACCCGGAGCCAACCTTCGACATGGTTATCATGGACGAGGCCAGCCAGTGCAACACGGCGGTCTCGCTGGTGCCCATTCTGCGCGGGGAATCGCTGATGCTGGTGGGGGACCCTCAGCAGCTTCAACCGGTCATTCTTCTGGACCCCCACGACAACGAGGTGCTGCGCCGCCGCTATCATGTGAGCGAGGAGTACGACTACATTCAGAACTCCATTTACAAGTGCTTCCTGGCGTGTGATGCCGTCAGCGACGAGGTATTGCTGCGCTACCATTATCGCTGCGATCCCAAGATCATCGGCTTCAACAACAAAAAATACTATAACCGGAAGCTCAAAGTGGCCAGTGAAGGCAGCAGCAAGCACCCGCTGGTTTTTGTGGATGTTCCAAACGACACCAGCAACGACAAAAACGTTGCCCCGGCGGAAGTGGCTGCCATCGATCGTTATCTGACCCGTAACCCGGACCGCTCGGTAGGGATCATCACACCCTTCACGAACCAACGGGAACAGATCGAGCAGATGTTGGAGGAGCACGGGCACAAAAACGCCAGCTGCGGCACAGTGCACGCCTTCCAGGGCGACGAAAAGGACGTTGTTCTGTTTTCTCTGGCCTTGACCGACAAAACCAGCCCAAAGACCTACAGCTGGCTGCGAAACAACAAGGAACTGATCAACGTGGCCACTTCACGGGCGCGGGAACAGCTGATCGTGTTATCCAGCAGTAAGGAACTGGAGCGGCTACACGCCAACGAATCGGACGACGACCTTTACGATCTGTATCGGTATGTGCGCACCAGCGGTGTGTCCGAGGTGGCGCCGAAACCTGCGGCGTCCCGCGCTCTGGGCATCAAGCCCTACAGCACAAAAACTGAGGCCGCCTTTCTGGAAAACCTCAATCATGCCCTGGACAATGTGTTCGTTGCCGGCAGCCGCTGCGTGGTGCGCCGGGAAGTAGCCATCGCTCATGTGTTCCAGGACAACCCAAGCGCCATCGACCTGTTCTACACCGGGCGCTTCGACTTTGTGGTATACCAGAGAGAGGGACGGCAGTATACGCCGGTGTTGGCCATTGAGCTGGATGGCCGCGAACACCGGGACGACCCCGTGGTACAGGCAAGGGATGCGAAGAAAGCTCGCATCTGCCAGGAGCACGGGTTTGAACTTATCCGCGTTGACAACACCTATGCCCGTCGTTACCATTACATCAAAGAGATTTTGATCCATTACTTTGATGGGAAACCCTCTGGCGGGCGGGATCATACATGCGCGTCCGAAAGCGGGTGAACCACCGGTACAGTAGACAAAACAGAATTTGGGCATATAATAGAGACAGAAACCAAACGAAGCGGCGCTTCGGGAAAGGAAAACACCATGATCCGTTTCTTCCTGTATTATGAAGAGCGTTATGAAGCCTGCGCGGAATACGCGCGCGGTCTGTTTCGTGCGCCTTCATGGGGAGAGAGCCGGGGTCGTTGAGGGATTCCTCCAACGAAAAAAACCGCTTGCCATGGAAGGCAGGCGGTTATTTTTTTCGATTGGAGGGAAAGAAAATGCCAACTGTGGATATGGTGCGTACCGGGCAAAACATCAATCGTCTCCGCAAGCAAACGGGGCTTTCCACCGCGGACCTTCAGGCGGCGCTGGGGCTCGCTTCACCCCGCGCCATCTTCAAATGGCAGCGCGGCGATTGCCTGCCGACCGTGGACAACCTGGTCGTGCTGGCGGCGCTGTTCGGCGTGCGGATCGACGATATTCTGGCGATCGACGCGGCGGGATAACGCCGCAAAACCGGTTTCTGATCCAGGCAGAGCGTCAAAGGCGTCCTGCCTGTTCTATGGCCCCTTAGTCAAGTTGGTGCAAGACACCGGCCTCTCAAGCCGGAGGCGCTGGGTTCGAATCCCGCAGGGGTCACCATAGCGGGAGTCCGTTGCTGGCGATGGTTCCCAATCGAGTAGGAGGCGGTGATTAGCCGCCGTCCTCTCACACCACCGTGCGTACCGTTCGGTACACGGCGGTTTCAATAGTTGACGTGCAGAGACTGATAGGCTGTGGCTAAATCATAAAAGCCCCAGTTTATCAGTCTTTCTTTCGTTAGCGCTCTTTGTACGACTCCGCTTCCCGCCATCCTCCAATAGGCTTTTCTGCTGTATGCTCCCTCGCAGGCCACCCACTCCGGCAGCCCTAGTCCTATCAGTTTCCGTTTGCGTGTCCTCGGCAGTTTCCACTGCTTCCAGATACACATCCGTATCCGACGGTATGCCCTCCATCCACATACTGCTCCAAATATACATATCTTTTACCTTGCTGAGGTAGCAGATTTTACACGACGCA
>NZ_CALXHK010000024.1:0-35568 GCF_944388085.1 Candidatus Allofournierella excrementigallinarum
GGAGATGGAGGTGCGCAAGGCCGCCCCGGTGCGGGCGGGCATGGCGGGCGGCAGCGCCGACGCCGCCGCCGTGCTGCTGGGGCTCGACGCCCCCTACGACGCGCGCCTCTCCATGAGCGAGCTGTGCGCCCTCGGGGCGGCCCTCGGGGCGGACGTTCCCTTCGCCCTGCTGGGCGGCACCTGCCGGGTGCAGGGCAAAGGCGACCTTCTGCGGCCGCTGCCCCCCTGCCCGGACTGCCGCTTTGTGGCGGTCATGCCCAGCGTGGGGGTGAGCACCCCCGCCGCCTTCGCCGCCTACGACCGGGTGGGAAGCACCATCCACCCGGACGGCGAGGCCGCCGAGGCCGCCGTGCGCGCGGGGGACCTGGCCGCCCTGTGCGCCGCCATGGGCAACGCCCTGGAGGAGTGCAGCGGCGCGAAGGAGACGCCCCATATCAAGGAGCTGCTGGTGCAAAACGGCGCGAAACAGGCGCTGATGACCGGCAGCGGCGCGGCGGTGTTCGGGGTGTTCGACGACCCCGAGCGGGCCGAGGCGGCCCGGGCCGCGCTGGCAAAGGAGTACCGCCAGGTGTATCTGGCCAGCCCCGACCGGGGCGGCGCGCGGGTGCTGCCACCGCCCAAGCGCCGGGGCTGAATAAACCGCAAAAAACACGCCTATACTTTTGGCAGATGTTACCAAAAGGAAGGACGTGTTTTTTTGTTCCCTCATCTTCATGCCCGCCTCAGCCGCCGGGCGGCGCTGGAATTCAGCGCGGGGCTGGGCCTTCTCCTGGCCGTGGCGCTTACCTGCTGGATGTCCAGCTTCTGCGCCCTGGCCGACGAGGTCCGGACGAACACCCTGCGCCTGCATGTGCAGGCAAATTCCGACTCCGAGGCCGACCAGGCCCTCAAGCTCACCGTGCGGGACGCGGTGCTGGAAGAGGCCGCCGCCCTCTTCGCCGGCGCAAAGGACGAGGCGGACGCCCGCCGCATCGCGGAAGAGTCGCTGCCCCGCTTGCAGGCCTGCGTGGAGCGCACCCTGAAAGAGAAGGGCAGCAGTCTTTCCGCCCGGGTCTACCTCACCGAGATGTATTTCGACACCACCTGTTATGAGGATTTCACCCTGCCCGCCGGGGTCTACGACGCGCTGCGGGTGGAGCTGGGGGCCCACGCGGGCAAAAACTGGTTCTGCGTGCTCTACCCCGGCCTGTGCCTGCCCGCCGCCGGCGAGGCGGCGGTGTATCCCACCGAGGCCCAGCAGAACCTGGTGGAATCGCCCAAGGTGGAGGTGCGCTTTGCCGCCCTGGAATGGCTGGAGCACCTCACCGGCGAAGCGGGGGGCTGAGCGCGGCGCACCCTTCCCGGCCCCCGGTCATACAATGGGGCAAGGAGGGATGCGAATCATGGCAACCATTGAACGGGCCGCCGCCACCGCGATGCCGCCCTATTTCGGAACAGTTTTGAGAAACGGCTCTTCCGGGCCGGACTCCGCCCAGGTGCAGACCTGGCTGAACGGGGCGCACAGCCGCTGGCCCCAGGTGCCGCCGGTGTCGGTGGACGGAAAATACGGCGGCGGCACAGCGAACGCGGTGAAGGCGTTCCAGACCGTGGCGGGCCTTTCCGCCGACGGCCAGGTGGGGCCCTCCACCTGGAACGCCCTCTACGGCGCCTTCGCGGACATCCGCGGCGCGGGGGAGGTCTTCTGCGGCGTCACCGCCCGCTCGGGCGATAGGGGCGCGGTGGTCAAGAGCATGCAGCAGAAGCTCATCCGCATCCGCCAGGTCTACACCGCCATCGCTTCCATCAGCGCGGACGGGGCCTTCGGCAGCGCCAGCGCGGCGGCGCTCAAGCAGTTCCAGCGGCAGTTCGCCCTGGGCATCGACGGCGCCTTCGGCCGCAACACCTTCGCCGCCCTGGCCAAGGTGTACAGCCAGGTGCTGGCGGGCGCGCCCACCCCGGTGCTGCCCCGCTACCCCGGCCTTCTGCGGCAGGGAAGCACCGGCGATTCGGTGCGCTGCGTCCAGAGCTACCTGTCCGCTTTGGGCGGCGTCGTGCCCAAGGTGACCATCGACGGCCGGTTCGGCAGCGCCACCGCCGCGTCGGTGCGCTCCTTCCAGCGGCTGGCCCGCCTTGCAGAGGACGGCAAGGTCGGCCCCGCCACCTGGAGCGCCCTGGTGATGGCCTTCAACGGCACCCTGCGCGCCTGAAAGGCGAAAACGGGCCCCGCCGGCCGCATGGCCGGCGGAGCCCGTTTTTTAAAAGCCTTGGCCGCAGAAGGCTTCGCCCCGCCTGCTCCTTTGCCGGCGGGGCGCCTTGCGGCTGCGATCTATTCCTTCGGGCCAAGGCCCAGCGCGTCCATCTCGGCGCGCATGCCCTCGATGCACAGGCCGATCACGTCGGCCAGGTCCATGCCCAGCAGGTCGCAGCCCTGCTGGATGACCGCCCGGTCGATCTTGGCGGCGAAGCGCTTGTCTTTGAACTTCTTCTTCACGCTGGAAACTTCCAGGTCAGACAGCCCGCCCGGGCGCATGCGGGCGGTGGCGCCCACCAGGCCGGTGAGCTCGTCCACGGTGAACAGGCTTTTTTCCATGTCGGTCTCGGGCTTCACGTCGGTGCACAGACCCCACCCGTGGGCCAGGATGGCGCGGATGGTCTCCTCGTCCACCCCGGCTGCCCGCAGGGGCTCGGCGGTGTGGTGCAGGTGCTCTTCGGGGAACTGCTCGTAGTCATAGTCGTGCAGGTAGCCCACCGCTTTCCAATACTCCTCGTCCGCGCCGAAGTGGCGGGCCATGGCGCCCATGGCGGCGCTCACGCCGATGGCGTGTTCCAAGAGATGGTCCTCGGTGGTGGTGGACGCCAGCAGCCGGCGGGCGGTCTCCATGGTAAGTCCGGGCATGATATTGACCTCTTTTCCGGTGGTTTTTCCCCATTATAACGCACCGGGCGGGGAATTGCCAGAGGCGGCGGGCAAAAAATCCCCGCCCGCCAAGTGGACAAACCGCCCCTTCCTGCGTATGATAGCTTTAGGAGATTTTTTCGCAGGGAGGGACGTTCATGCTGCAACTGGTTTTGGGGCCGTCGGGCAGCGGCAAGTCGAGTTATCTGCTGGGGCGGATCAGGGCGCGGGCCCAGGCCGGCCGGCGCAGCCTGCTGCTGGTGCCGGAGCAGTTCACCTCCAGCACCGAGAACCGCATCTATTCCCTCTTGGGGGACGAATACTCCGGCTGGGTGGAGAGCCACAGCTTCACCAGCCTTTCGGAAAAGCTGCTGAACACCTACGGCGGCGCGGCGGTGCGCACCCTCACCGACGCGGGCCGCGCGGTGCTGGTGCGCCGGGCGCTGGAGGCTATGGGCGACACCGTGCGCTATTACAGCCGCCACCGGCGCAGCACCGCCTTCTGCGAAAAGTGCGCCGAGACCCTGGACGAGCTGAAAAGCGCCGGCATCAGCGCCCCCCAGCTGGAGCAGCTGGCGGCGGGCGCGGGCGCTTCGGGTGAAAAACTGCGGGAGCTGGCGGGGGTCTACGCCGCCTACCAGGCCCTGCTTGAAGGCTCTGCCATGGACCCCACCGACCGGGTGGCCGCCGCCGCCGAGCGCATTGCGCCGGAATTTTTCGAGGGGGTGGAGGTGTTCATCGACGAGTTCGACACCTTCAACGCCCCCAAGCGCAAAATGCTGGAGGCCATGCTCCGATGCGCCCCGTCCATCACGGTGGCCCTGTGCGCCGACGGGCTGGAGGACCGGGAAGGGGGCCTGGGCCTGTTCAGCGGGGCAAAAAAGATGGCCGGCGCTTTGCGGGCCATGGCCCGCAAAAACGGCGCGGCGGTGGCTTCGCCGGTGATCCTGGCCGAGGACAAACGCCACAAAAACGCCCCGGACCTGGCGAGGCTGGCGGCGCTGCTGGCGGGGGACATGCCCGCGCCCGGCCCCGCCGGCCCCGGCCAGCTCACCCTGCTGCGGGCGGAGGACCGCCAGGCCGAGGCCAAGCTGGCCGCCGCCGCGGTGGCAAAGCTGGCCCGGGCGGGGGTGCCCTATGGAAAAATGGCGGTCATCTGCCGGGACGCCTCCCAGTACCTTTCCGCCGTGCGCTATGAGTTCCGGCTGGCGGGCGTGCCCCTTTTCTTCGACGAGCCCGCCAGCGCCGAACATGCCGCGCCCCTGCGGCTGGTGAAGGCGCTTTTGAGCATCGCGCGCCGGGGCGTTTCCACCGAGACGGTGCTGGCGGTGGCCAAGACCGGCCTGACGGGCCTCTCGGAGGCCGAGCTCTGCGCGCTGGAAAACTACGCTTATACCTGGCAGCTGTCCGCCGCCCAGTGGCAGCAGCCCTTCACCCTCTCGCCCGCGGGCTTCGGGGGCGAGATGCGCCCCGCCGACGCCGAGCAGCTGGCGCTGGCGGAGGCCGCCCGGGCAAAACTCGCCCCGGTGCTGGAAAACTTCGCGGCCTCGGCGCGCAAAAAGCCCGCCGCCGCGCTGTGCGAAACGCTGTTTCGCACCATGCTGGCCCTGGGCGCGGAGGACAAGCTCACCGCCTCTGCCGAGGCGCTGAAGCAGAAAGAGGGCATCCCCGCCGCCGAGGAGGCGGTGCGGGTGTGGGACCTGGCGGCGGACCTGCTGGACCAGATGGCCCTGCTGCTGGGGGACGAGACCCTGCCCGCCGCCGAGTACGGCGAACTGTTCGACCTGCTGGCCCGCACCACCGACCTGGGGCACATCCCCCAGAGCCTGGACGCGGTGATCTTCACCACCGCCGGGCGCATGCGGCTGGACGAGCCGGACTACTGCTTCGTGCTGGGCCTGGCGGAAGGGGAGTTCCCCGCCGCCCCCGGCGAACGGGGCCTTCTGACCCACGCCGAGCGGGACGCCCTCATCCGCCAGGGCGTGGAGATGCCCGACTGTTTTGAAAACCGCATGGTGCGCGAGCAGGTGTGCTTTTACAAAGCCCTCACCGCCGCCGCCAAAGGGGTGTGGATGAGCTGGGCCGCGGGCCCGGCCTCCCTGCCTATGACCAGCGCCCTGGCCGAGGCAAAGGCGCGCCTGGAACCCGCCGCCCCCGCGCTGGAAACGGCGGATCTGGCCGCCGCCCCCGCCGCCGCCCTGGACCTGCTGGGCGAAAGCTGGGATGTGCACAGCCCCGCCACCGCCGCCCTCTACGAGGCGGTGGAGGGCAGCGAAGAGGGCCGGGCCGCCCTGGCCCCGGTGCGCCGGGCTGCGCTGGCGGAGCCCTTCCAGGTGCGGGACACCGCCGCCATGCGCCGCCTGCTGGGCGCGAATATGCGCCTTTCCCCCAGCCGGATGGAGCGCTATTACTCCTGCCCCTTCGCCTATTTCCTGGAATACGTGCTGGGCGCGCGGCCCCGCAGGCAGGCGGCCCTCACCGCCGACCAGACCGGCACCCTGGTGCACTACATCCTGGAGCAGGCCCTGAAGCGGGCGGGGGAGGGCTTTGTGGACCTCTCGGAAGCGGAGCTGGCCGGCCTTGCCGCCGCCGTCACCCGGGAGTATGTGGCCGCCAACATGCCCGGCGCCGGGGCCCGCTTTGAATACCTCATCCGGCGGCTGCAAAAAAGCGCCGCGGCCCTGCTGGCCTTCATCCAGGCCGAGCAGCGCCAGGGGTCTTTCCGCCCGGTGGCCTTCGAGCTGGGCATCGGCGACGGGCCGGGCCAGGTGCCGCCGGTGGTGCTCACCACCAAGACCGGCGAGACGGTGCGCATGATCGGCAAGATCGACCGGGTGGACGCCTGCCGCGAGGGCGGCAGGACCTGGCTGCGGGTGGTGGACTACAAGACCGGCAGCAAGGAGTTCCTTTTGGAGGACGTGCGCCGGGGCCTCAATTGCCAGATGCTGGTGTATCTGTTCACGCTGGTGCGCAATTCCGGCGGCGCCTTCCAGGACCCCGCCCCGGCGGGGGTGCTCTACCTGATGGCCGACCCGGCCCCCGCCCGCGCCGACCGGAACACCGCCGCCGGGGGCCTCGACTACAAGGTGGAGGGCGTGGTGGTGAACGAGCCCGGGGTGCTCTCCGCCATGGACAGCGCTGCCACCGGCCTGTATGTGCCGGTGCGCTTTGACAAGGCGGGCAACCCCCGCCTGGGCGAGGCCCTCACCTCGGTGGAGGAGCTGGCGAAGCTGGAGGGCGAGCTGGACCGCCTGGTGGTGCAGATGGCCGAGGAGCTCTACGCCGGGCGCATCGCCGCCGAGCCGCTGGCCGCCGGGCGCAAAAAAGAGACCCACTGCCGCTTTTGCGATTACCGGAACGTCTGCCGCCGGCAGGAATGAAAGGGGGAAGGGCACATGCAGTTCACAAAGGACCAGCGGGCCGCCATCGACCATGAGGGCTCGGCCCTGCTGGTGAGCGCCGCCGCGGGCAGCGGCAAGACCGCCGTGCTGGTGGAGCGGGCCGCCCGCCTGCTGACCCGGGACAAGGACCCCGTGCCCGCCGACAGGCTGCTCATCGTCACCTTCACCCGGGCGGCGGCGGCAAGCCTGCGGGCAAAGCTGGCCGCCCGGCTGGCGGAGGAACAGCTCAAACACCCCGGCTCGGCCTGGCTGCGCCGCCAGCGCATGCTGCTGCAGCGGGCCAGCATCGGCACCATCGACTCCTTCTGCCTGCAGCTGGTGCAGACCCACTTCGGCAAACTGGATATCCCGCCGGATTTTTCCACCGCCGACGGGCCCCAGCTGGCCCGCCTGCGGGCCGAGGCGCTGGCCGCCGCGCTGGAAAACGCCTACGCCGACCCGGACTTCTGCGCCTTTGCCGACCTGTACGGCAAGGGCCGCAGCGACAAGCAGGCCGCCCGGGTGCTGGAACAGCTCTATGACTTTCTTTCCAGCATGCCCTTCCCGGACGCCAGCCTGGACAAGATGGCCGCCGACTGGGCGGCCGACCGCCCGCTGGACGCCACCGAGTGGGGCAAAGCCCTGCGGGCCGAGGGGGCGCGGGGGGCAAAGTGCGCCCTTTCGCTGGCGCAGGAAAACCTGGCCGAGGCCGAAGGGGACGGGGAGCTGGGCAACTACCTGCCCGCGCTGCAAAGCGACGTGGCCGCCGCCCGGGCGGTGGAGGCCGCCGTGGCGTCCGCCCCCTGGGACGGCATCCTCGACGCCTTCCGCACCCTCCGCTACCAGCCCCTCAAGGCGGCGCGGGGCTACAAGGGCTGCCATGCCGAGCGCATCAAGGCCCGGCGGGACGTGCTGAAAAAGATTTTTGCCCGCCTGCAGGACACGGTGTTCGTCTGCCCCGGGGCGGGGCTCGCCGCCGACCGGGCGGCCGCCGCGCCGCTGGTGGCCGCGCTGGCGAGGGCCGAGCGGGACTTCATCGCCCGCTTCTGGCAGGCAAAATGCGAGGAAAAGCTGCTGGAATTCAGCGACGTGGAGCACCTGGCCCTGCGCCTGCTGCAAACGCCCGAGGGCCGGCGCACCGAACTGGCGGACCAGCTGTGGCGGGAGTACGCCGCGGTGATGGTGGACGAATACCAGGACACCAACGCCCTGCAGGACGCCCTCTACGCCGCCCTGGCCGCCCCCGGCGGCGAGGACCTGTTCTTTGTGGGCGACCTCAAACAAAGCATCTACCGCTTCCGCCAGGCGGACCCGGAGGTGTTCCGGGAAAAGCTGGCCCGCTACGCCCCCCACGGCGGCGCCGGGCCCCAGAAGGTCTTTCTGGACGCCAACTTCCGCAGCGCGCCGGGGGTCATCGACGGGATCAACGCCATCTTCGAGGCGGTGATGAGCAGCGAGGTGGGCGGCGTGGACTACGGCCCCGGCGAAAAACTGGCGCCGGGCCTCGGCGGCCCTGCGGCCTACGGCGGCTACGCCGGCGGGTGCGAGGTGCACGTTGTGGAAGGGGACGGCGGCCCCGCCGCCGAGGCGGCCTTCATCGCCCGGCGCATCCGGGAGATGGCCGGCCCCGCCTCCAACTTCACCGTGCGGGACGGCCGGGGCGGTGAGCGGCCCGCCGCCTTTGAGGACTTCTGCATCCTCACCCGCAGCCGCTCCCACTTCGACGTTTACGCCGACGCGCTGGAAGCCGCGGGCATCCCTGTCTATGTGGACCGGGCCGAAAACCTGCTGGACGCGCCGGAGGTGCGGGCGCTGGCCAGCCTTGTCCGCGTGCTGGATAACCCTGCCCAGGACGTGCATCTGGCGGCGGTGATGCTGGGCCTTGGCGGCTTTGAGCCGGACGACCTGGTGCGCCTGCGCACTTCGCAGCCCGCCGGCAGCTTCTACGGCGCGGTGAGCGCCGCCGCCGGGGGCAAAGCCGCCGCCTTCATGGACTGGCTGCGCGCTTTGCAGCGTCTGGCCCAGACCCTGCCGGTGGACCGGCTGATGGAGGAGATCTTCCTGCGCACCGGCTGCCTTGCCGCCGCCGGCGCCATGGAGGAAGGCCGGTCGAGGCGGCAGAACCTTCGGCGCTTCGCCGCCTTTGCCGCGGACTGCGGCAAAAACGGCCTTGCGGGCGTGGTGCGCGCCATGGACGCGGCCCTGGCGGAGGGCGGCGTGCCCGGCCCCGAGCAGGGCCAGAGCCGCCCGGGGTGCGTGTCCATCATGACGGTGCACCGCTCCAAGGGGCTGGAATTCCCGGTGGTCATCGCCGCCGGGCTGGACCGGCCCTTCAACCGGGAGGACCTCATCGCCCCGGTGGTGCTGCATCCCCGGCTGGGGCTGGGGCTCACCCTGCGGGCGGGAACGGGCGGCGCCTACACCACCGCCCCCCTGCGGGCGGCGCAGGCCGCCCAGACGGCGGACGCCGTCAGCGAGGAGATGCGGGTGTTCTATGTGGCCGCCACCCGCGCCAAGGACAGGCTGCTGCTCACCATGAGCCTGAAAAACCCCCTGGGCACGCTGGAGCGGCTGGCGGCCCAGCTCACCGCCGCGGGCCGGTGCCAGCCCTATCTTTTGCAGCACTGCGCCAGCCGGGCGGACTGGGTGCTGCTGGCCCTGCTGACCCACCCGTCCGCCGGATGCCTGCGGGGGCTGGTGAACGCGCCGGTGCCGGTGCGCCCCCGCCCCCTGGCCGGCGCCCTCACCGTCGCCTTCCAGCAGCCGGAGGACGCCCAGCCCGCCCCCGCCGCTGCCGCGGGCCTGCCCGCCGCCGCCCCGGACGCCGGCCTTGCCGCCGCGCTGGCCCAGCGCCTTGCCTGGCGCAGCGGGCGTGCGGCGCTGCAAACGGTGCCCGCCAAGGTCAGCGTCACGGCGCTGGCCCGCACCGGCGAGGAACTCATCCCCGCCCGGCCGGCCTTCATGTACAAAGAGGGGCTCACCGGCGCCGAGCAGGGCAGCGCCCTGCACGCCTTTTTGCAGCACGCGGACCTGGCCGCCGCGGCCAAAGACTCCGAGGCGGAGGGCCGCCGCCAGCTGGAGGCAAAGCTGCTCACCGCCGAGCAGCACCACAGCCTGCCCTGGAAGGCCCTGCACGCCTTTTTTGAAAGCGACGCCTTTGCCCGCATGCAGGCCGCCGAAAGGGTCCTGCGGGAGTACGCCTTCATCACCTCCATCCCCGCCGAACAGCTCTCGCCCGAAGCGGCGGGCGCCGGCGCGCGGGTGCTGGTGCAGGGCGTGGCGGACGTGGTGCTGGAATTTGGCGATCGGCTGGAAATTCTGGACTACAAAACCGACCGGGGCAAAAGCGGGGAAGAACTTGTCAGGGCCTACGCCGCCCAGCTGCGGATGTACGCGGCGGCGGCGGCGCGGCGGCTGGCAAAGCCGGTCAAAAAGCTCACGCTTTACAGTTTTGCCCTGGGGCGGGAGATCGACGTGCCTCTGGAATGATTTTTTCAAAAACCGCTTGACAGCGCCCTTTCGGCGTGGTAAGCTATTCGGGTAAAGAAAGCAGCTGACGGTTTGCCGCCGCGCTCACCTTGGGGCCCCACGGGCCCGGGTCAAGATGTTCTGCCGCGCTCTGGGCGCGGTGTGTCTTGTGTGTTCGCGCGGCTGCCGGAGATCGGCAGCCGCGTTCATTTTTCCGGGCAAATGATATGGGGGTGTATCCAAATCGCTACCAACGGCAAAAAAGAGATCGAGATCAACGAGGCCATTCGTGACAGGGAAGTCCGCCTGATCGGCGCGGACGGCAGCCAGCTGGGCGTCATGTCCGGCCGGGAAGCGCTGCGCCTGGCGCAGGAGCAGGACCTGGATCTGGTGAAGATCGCGCCCCAGGCGCAGCCGCCTGTGTGCAAGATCCTGGACTACGGCAAATACCGCTTCGAGCAGCAAAAGCGCGAAAAGGAAGCCAAGAAGAACCAGAAGGTCATTGAGATCAAGGAGATCCGCCTTTCCCTGAACATCGACACCAACGACTTCAACACCAAGGTCAACCAGGCCGAGAAATTCCTGAAGGCGGGCCACAAGATCAAGGTCTCCATCCGGTTCCGCGGCCGCGAGATGGCCCACACCAACCTGGGCCTCGAGGTGGAAAAGCGCTTTGCCGACGCGCTGCCCGGCGCGCAGGTCGACAAGGCTCCCAAACTGGAGGGGCGCAGCATGCAGATGTTCATGAGCCCCAAGCCCGGCGCCCAGCAGAAGTAACACAAAATCTTAGGAGGAACGAACAATGCCTAAAATCAAAACCCATTCCGGTGCGAAGAAGCGCTTCAAGCTCACCAAGACCGGCAAAGTGAAACGCGGCCATGCTTACCGCAGCCACCTGCTCAACGGCCACGGCAAGACCACCAAGATCAAGCGCGGCTACCGCAAGAACGCCTACGCCGACAAGACCAATGCAGCCGCTGTCAAGGCCATGCTGCCCTACGCCTGAGGTCTTTAAAAGGCAAGGACTCTGAAATTCGACAAGTGACTGTGTAAAGGAGATAGAACAATGGCTCGTATCAAAGGCGCGATGATGACCCGCAAACGCAGAAAGAAGACCCTCAAGCTGGCCAAGGGCTTTTATGGCAGCAAATCCAAGCATTTCAAGATGGCCAAGCAGCAGGTCATGAAGAGCGGCAACTACGCCTTCGTCGGCCGCAAGCTGAAGAAGCGCCAGTTCCGCAACCTGTGGATCACCCGCATCAACAACGCCGTTCGTCCTCTGGGCATGAACTACTCCAGCTTCATGAACGGCCTGAAGAAGGCCGGCATCGAGCTGAACCGCAAGATGCTCAGCGAGATGGCCATCCACGACGCCGCCGGCTTCGCCGCCCTGGTGGAGGCCGCCAAGAAGGCGCTGTAAAATAAAAAAATGAGCAACGCCCGCGCGCACGCACGGGCGTCGCTTTGTATTGACAGCAAAAGGCCCCGCGCCGGGGCATGCCTTCGGCGCGGCGCTTTTCTTGTGAGGTGCGAAGTGCCCGACCGCATTACCAGCCGTGAAAACGACAAAATAAAATATGCCTGCAAACTGGCCCGCTCGGCGGCCTTCCGCGGGGGCGAAAACGCCTTCTTCGCGGAGGGCCTGAAGCTCTGCACCGACCTGGCCGCCGCCTGCCCCATAAAGGTAATATATTATACCGCCGCCGCCCTCCAAAAGACCCCCGCGCTGGAAAACCTCGGCCGGGAGAATTATCTGGTGGAGGAGCACGTGGCCGAAAAAATGGCGGAAGGCGCCTCCCACCAGGGGGTGTTCGGCGTCTTTGAGCGCCCCGCCGCCCGCTTTGAGGACCTGCCCGTGCCCGGCCGCCTGCTGGCCCTGGAGCGGGTGCAGGACCCCGGCAACGTGGGGGCGCTATTGCGCAGCGCCGCCGCCTTCGGCTTCGAGGGCGTGCTGCTCTCGCCCGGCTGCGCCGACCCCTTCGGCCCCAAGGCCCTGCGGGCTTCCATGGGGGCCGCGGCGCGCCTCAAGGTGGTGCACACGCCCCATCTGCCCGACGCGCTGGCCGCCTTGCGGCAAAAGGGCGTGACGGCGCTGGCCGCCGCCCTCTACAACAGCCGCCCGCTGGATGAGGTGCCCGCCGAATTTCCCGGCGGGGTGTGCCTCGTCATCGGCAGCGAGGGCCAGGGCCTGTCCGGCGCGGCCGTCGCCGCCTGCTCGGCGGCGGTGCGCATCCCCATCACCGGCAAGGTGGAAAGCCTCAACGCCGGCGTGGCGGGCAGCGTTCTGCTGTGGCACTTCCGGGGGGCGGGCCAATGACCGAGGCTTGTTACTGGCTGTGGCTTTCCTTTGTGCTGGGGCCCGGCGCGCCCCACTGCCGCCGCCTGCTGGAAGTTTACGGCAGCGCCCGGGAGGTATCCGAAGCGGTGGGCAAAGAGGACCTCTCCGGTCTGCTCACCCCCGGCCAGTGCAGCCGCCTTTCCACCGACCCCGCCGTCTTTGCGCCCATGGAGGCGCGCTGCGCCCGCATGGGCGCCCAGGTGCTCACCCTGGCCGACGATGACTACCCGTCCCGCCTGAGGGACATTGAGGACGCGCCCCCGGCGCTTTTCGCCACCGGCAACCTTTCGGCGCTGAACGCCGGGCACACCGTGGGCATGATCGGCTCCCGCCGGCCCAGCGCCTACGGGGTGGAGGCCGCCGCCGGCATCGGCAAAGAGCTGGCCGAAGCGGGCGTGTGCCTTGTGAGCGGCCTTGCCGACGGGCTGGACAGCGAGGCCCACAAAGCCGCCGTGGCTGCCGGCGCGCCCACCATCGGGGTGCTGGGCACGGCCATCGACCAGACCTACCCCGCCTCCAACCGCCGCCTGCGGGCCGAGATGGAACAGACGGGTGCGGTCGTCAGCGAGTTTTTTCCGGGCGAAACGGCCCGGCGCAGCAACTTCCTTTTGCGCAACCGCCTCATCGCCGCGTTGAGCGACGCGCTGTGTGTGGTGGAAGCGCGGGAAAAAAGCGGCACTATGAACACCGTGCGCCACGCCGAACGTTACGGACGGGCGGTGTGGGCGGTGCCGGGGGGCATCTTCAGCGAGGTGTGCGCCGGCACCAACCGCCTTTTGGCGGAAGGCCGGGCCCGCATGGCCACCGGCGGCGGCGCGCTGCTGGAGGCCCTGGGCCTCGAAGGGCAAAGGGCAAAGCCCGCCGCCCCCGCGCCAAAGGCCCCGCCCCTCTCGCCGGGGGCGAAGGCCATGCTGGGGCGCCTTTCCCAGACGCCCCGCCCGCTGGAGGCGCTGGCCGCCGAAGCGGGCCTGGACGCGGGCAGCGCCCTGGCCGCCCTGCTGGAACTGGAGGTGGCGGGCAAGGCCCAGGGCTGCGCCGGCGGGCTGTTCCGCCGCAAATGAAACCGTTAAGGAGAAGCAAATGTCGAAACTGGTCATTGTGGAGTCGCCTGCCAAGGCGAAAACCATTGGGAAATATCTGGGCGACGGCTATGAAGTCACCGCCAGCATGGGCCACATCCGCGATCTGCCCGCCAGCCAGCTGGGCATCGACGTGGACCACGGCTATGCGCCGCAATACATCAACATCAAGGGCAAGGAAAAGCTCATCAAGGAGCTGAAGGCCGAGGCCAAAAAGGCCGACGAAGTCTTCCTCGCCACCGACCCGGACCGGGAGGGCGAAGCCATCAGCTGGCATCTGGCCTATCTGCTGGGCCTGCCGGTGGACGCGCCCAACCGGGTCACCTTCGGCGAGATCACCAAAAAGGGCGTGTCCGAGGGCATGGCCCACCCCCGCGCCATCGACATGGACCTGTTCAACGCCCAGCAGGCCCGCCGGGTGCTGGACCGGCTGGTGGGCTACAAGCTCAGCCCCTTTTTGTGGCGCAAGGTGCGCCGGGGCCTCTCCGCCGGGCGGGTGCAGAGCGTGGCCGTGCGCCTGATCGTGGACCGGGAGAAGGAGATCGAGGCCTTCCAGCCCCAGGAATACTGGAACATCGATGCCACCCTCGCCGCCGGGCACAAGAAGTTCACCGCCCGGCTCTGGGGCACCGCCGCCGGCAAAAAGCTGGAGATCCCCACCGGCGACAAGGCCGCCGAGGTGGTGGCGGCGCTGGAGGGCAAGGACTACACGGTGACCAGGCTCACCCGGGGCAGCCGCAAAAAGGCCCCCGCGCCCCCCTTCATCACCTCCACTTTGCAGCAGGAGGCCAGCCGCCGGCTGGGCTTCACCGCCACCCGCACCATGCGCGCCGCCCAGACCCTCTACGAAGGCGTGGACATCGCCGGCCGGGGCACGTTGGGCCTCATCACCTACATGCGCACCGACAGCCTGCGCATCTCCGACGAGGCGGTGGCCGGCGCGCGGGAGTTCATCGGCGGGCAGTACGGCGAGAAATATGTCTACACCGGCAAGCGCACCTACAAGAGCCGCAGCGCCACCGCCGCCCAGGACGCCCACGAGGCCATCCGGCCCAGCGTGCCCTCCCTGACCCCCGACGAGGCGGAAAAGAGCATCTCCGGCGACATCGCCAAGCTTTACCGCCTCATCTGGAGCCGGTTCATCGCCAGCCAGATGAGCGACTGCGAGCAGGACACCGTCTCCGCCCAGATCACCGCCGGCGGCTATCAGTTCCGGGCGGCGGGCTTCGTGGTCACCTTCGACGGCTTCACCGCCCTCTATGAGGAGGCCACCGACGAAAAGGAGAAGAAGGAGACCGCCCTGCCTCCGCTGGAGGAGGGCCAGACCCTGAAGCTCTGCCAGCTTTCCCCCGAGCAGAAGTTCACCCAGCCCCCCGCCCGCTACACCGAGGCCACCCTCATCCGCGCGCTGGAAGAAAACGGCATCGGCCGCCCCTCCACCTACGCCCCCATCATCACCACCATCGTGGACAGGGGCTATGTGGAGCGGGAGCAGAAAAAGCTCAAGCCCACCGTGCTGGGCCGCACCATCAACGAGCTGATGCTGGCCGAATTCTCCAATATCGTGGACGTGGCTTTCTCCGCCGACATGGAGAAGAACCTGGACAAGGTGGAAAGCGGCAAGGCCGACTGGCACGACATCATCGACGCCTTCTACAAGCCCTTCGCCGCCAGCCTTGAAAAGGCAGAGAAGGACATGGAGGGCAAGAAGATCAAGGTGCCCGACGAGGAGACCGACGAGATCTGCGAAAAGTGCGGCCGCAAGATGGTCATCAAGACCGGCCGCTACGGCAAGTTTTTGGCCTGCCCGGGCTTCCCCGAGTGCACCAACACCCGGCGCCTGGTGAAGGACACCGGCGGCCGCTGCCCCAGGTGCGGCGGGCGGATGCTGCTGCGCCGCAGCGCCAAGGGCCGGGTCTACTACGGGTGCGAAAATTACCCGAACTGTGATTTCATGACCTGGGACGAGCCGGTGCCCCAGACCTGCGAAAAGTGCGGCGCCACCCTGTTCAAAAAAGGCAGCCGCCTTTACTGCGCGAAAGAGGGCTGCGGGTTCGAGACCCAGGTGGCCAAATGAGCAGGGTCAGGGTGCTGGGCGCGGGCCTCGCCGGGTGCGAGGCCGCCCTGTGGCTGGCGGAAAAGGGGGTGGAGGTGGAGCTCTTCGAGCAAAAGCCCGCCCGCAAAAGCCCCGCCCACAAAAGCGGAAACTTTGCCGAGCTGGTCTGCTCCAACAGCCTCAAGGCCGACCGGCCGGACTCCGCCTCCGGCCTTTTGAAGGCCGAGATGGACCTTTTGGGCAGCCACCTTTTGCCGGTGGCCCGCAAGGTGCGGGTGGCGGCGGGCGGGGCCCTGGCCGTGGACCGGGACGCCTTCAGCGCCGGGGTGACGCAGCTGGTGGAAAGCCAGCCGAACATCACCGTGGTGCGCAAAGAAGCCGCCGAGCTGGACGAAAGCCTTCCCACCCTGGTGGCCACCGGCCCCCTCACCGACGGGGCGCTGGCCGAAGCCATCGCCGGCATCACCGGGGGCGACGAGCTGGCCTTCTACGACGCGGCGGCCCCCATCGTCACCGCCGAAAGCCTGGATATGAGCCGCATCTTCGCCGCCAGCCGCTACGGCCGGGGCGAGGCGGACTACCTCAACTGCCCTTTTAACAAAGAGGAGTACGAAGCCTTCCACGCCGCGCTGGCCGGCGCCGAGCGGGCCGGGCTGCACGAGTTCGACGGCAGCCTCACCGTCTACGAGGGCTGCATGCCCATCGAGGTGATGGCGGGGCGCGGGGCGGACACCATGCGCTTCGGGCCGCTGCGCCCGGTGGGCCTGGTGGACCCCGCCACCGGCCACCGCCCCTGGGCCAACGTCCAGCTGCGGCGGGAGAACGAGGCGGGGACCCTCTATAACATCGTGGGCTTTCAGACCAACCTCAAATTCGGCGAGCAAAAGCGGGTGTTCTCCATGATCCCCGGCCTTGCGAACGCCGAATTCGCCCGCTACGGGGTGATGCACCGCAACACCTTTTTGAACAGCCCCCGGCTGCTCACCGAAGGCCTGCGGCTCAGGGGCCGCGAAAACCTGTGGTTTGCCGGCCAGATCACCGGCTTCGAGGGCTACATGGAGTCTGCCGCCTGCGGCCTGCTGGCCGCCCGCAGCCTCTGGGCCGCGCTGAACGGGCGCAGCTACGAAGCGCCCCCGGCGGACACCATGCTGGGCCAGCTCACCCGCTACATCACCAGCGAAAACAAAAACTTCCAGCCCATGGGCGCAAACATGGGCCTGCTGCCCCCGCTGGCCGAGCCCATCCGCGACAAGCGCCTGCGCTACGCCGCCATCTCCGAGCGGGCCCAGGCCGCCATGGCCCTCTGGGCGAAGGAAACGGAATAACACAAACCAAATGAAAGAAAGGGTGTAACTGCCATGAAGATCATTCTGGACGCCATGGGCGGCGACAACGCCCCCGCCGAGATCCTGAAGGGCGCTGCCGCGGCCACCGCCGCCTGGCCCGATGTGGAAATCCTGGCCGTGGGCGACGCGGAAAAAATTGCCGCCTGCGTGAAAGAAAACGCCATCGAGATGAAGAACATCGAGATCGTGAACGCCACCGAGGTCATCGAGATGTGCGACGAGCCCGCCAGGGCCGTGCGCTCCAAGAAGGATTCCAGCATGGTGGTGGGCCTGCGGATGCTGGCCGAGGGCAGGGGCGACGTCTTTGTGTCCGCCGGCTCCACCGGCGCTTTGCACGTGGGCGCAAGCCTCATCGTGCGCACGGTGAAGGGGGTCAAGCGCCCGGCGCTGGCCACCGTCATCCCCGGCAAAACGCCCTTTCTTCTGCTGGACTGCGGCGCCAATGTGGAATGCCGCGCCTCCATGCTGGAGGCCTTCGGCGTGATGGGCAGCGTCTACATGAACAAGGTCATGGGCCTGGAACAGCCCCGGGTGGCGCTGGTGAACAACGGCGCCGAGGAGTCCAAGGGCACCCCCGTCTATGTGGAGGCCCATCAGCTGCTGAAACACAACAAAGCCATCCATTTTGTGGGCAACATCGAGCCCCGGGACATCCCCGCCGGCGCCACGGACGTGGTGGTGGCCGACGGCTTCACCGGCAACGTGGTCTTAAAGCTCACCGAGGGCCTTGCCAAGTACTTCGGCTCCAAACTGAAGGAAATGTTCAAAAAGAGCCTGGGCACAAAACTTGGCTACCTGCTGCTCAAGGGCGGCGTGGCCGACTTCAAAAAAGGCATGGACGCCGACGAGTACGGCGGCGCGCCCCTGCTGGGCACCCGCCGCCCGGTCATCAAGGCCCACGGCTCCTCCAATGCCCGGGCCATAAAGAACGCCATCCGCCAGGCCAAAGCCTGCGTGGAGAACGACCTGTGCGGCGTGATGGCCGAAAGCCTCGCCAACCTGGCCGATACCGAAGCCGGCAACTGACCCATACAGGAGGCGCTTTTCCATGCATCAACTGGAGACCGTCATCGGTTACAACTTCAAAAACCCCTCCCTTCTGGAGACCGCCCTCACCCACACCAGCTTCGCCAACGAGGCCAGGGGCCGCGTAAAGCACAACGAGCGGCTGGAATTCTTAGGCGACAGCGTGCTTTCCATCGTGGTGGCGGATTACCTGTTCCACCACTGGACCGACCGCCCGGAGGGGGAACTGACCAAAGCCCGGGCCGGCCTCGTGTGCGAGAGCGCCCTGTTCCAGTTCGCCCAGGAGATCGACCTTGGCCGCTATCTGCGCCTGGGCCGGGGCGAGGAGCGGGGCGGCGGACGCACGCGGCCCAGCGTCGTGTCCGACGCCTTCGAGGCCCTCATCGCCGCCTTGTATCTCGACGGCGGCATGGAGGCGGCCCGCGCCTTCATCCTGCCCTTTATCACCGAGGGCAGGACCGCCGGGGCCGACTACAAGACCCAGCTGCAGGAGGTCATCCAGCAGAACCCCGAAGAGCGCCTGCGCTACGAACTGGAAGGCCAGAGCGGACCCGACCATGACAAACACTTCAAAATGGCGGTGTACCTCAACTCCAACCTCATCGGCCGGGGCGAGGGCCACAGCAAAAAGGCCGCCGAACAGGCGGCCGCCCGGCAGGCCCTTGAGCTGATGGGCCTGGTGAAATAACGCTTTGGGAGCAACGCAATGGTACTGAAAGAACTGGAGATACAGGGGTTCAAGAGCTTCCCCGACCGCACCCGCGTCAAGTTCGACCAGGGCATCACCGCTGTGGTGGGGCCCAACGGGTCGGGCAAGAGCAACATCTCCGACGCCATCCGCTGGGTGCTGGGCGAGACCAGCTCCAAGCAGCTGCGGGGCGCGGGCAAGATGGAGGACGTCATCTTCGGCGGCACCCAGCAGCGCAGCGCCATGGGCTACGCCATGGTCAACCTCACGCTGGACAACGCCGACCGCCGGCTGGAAGTGGACGCCGACGAGGTGGTCATTGGCCGCAAATACTACCGCTCGGGCGAGAGCGAATACTCCATCAACGGCCAGAACGTGCGCTTAAAGGATGTGTACGAGCTGTTTCTCGACACGGGCCTTGGCCGCGACGGCTACTCCATCATCGGCCAGGGCCGCATCGCCGAGATCGTGGGCGCGAAAAGCGCCGAGCGCCGGGAAATTTTTGAGGAAGCCAGCGGCATCGCCAAATACCGCTACCGCAAAAACGAGGCCGAGCGCCGGCTGGCGGGGGCCGAGGACAACCTTTCCCGCCTGCGGGACATCCTGGGCGAGCTGGAAAGCCGGGTGGGCCCCCTGGAAAAGGAGAGCAAAAAAGCCGCCCGGTTTTTGGAGTTGAGCGAAAAGCGCAAGGAGCTGGAGGTCACCCTCTGGGTGGACGGCGTGCGCCGCGCCAAGGAGACGGTGCGCACCCAGCAGCGCCAGTACGAGACCGCCCAGGCGGACTACGACGCTTTGTGCGCCGAAATTGAGGCCATCGACGCCGAGACCGAACAGGTTCAGGCGGAGATGCAGCGGCTGATGGTGGAGGTGGAGCGGTGCAACGCCGCCATCCGTGCCATCACCGAGGAGCAGGCGGGCAGCGACAGCCGCCTGGCCGTTCTGCAAAACGACATCGACCACAACAACGCCTCCATCGCCTCTTTTAAAGAGGAAATCGAGGCCGCGGGCGCGGGCAAGGAAGGCATCGCCGCCGAAGCCGCCGCCCACCGGAAGGCCATCGAGGAACTGGAAGCCAAAATGGCCGAACTGGAGGCCGAGGCCGCCCGGCGGGAGGAACAATTGCAGGCCATCCAGGCGGAAAACGCCGCCACCGGCGAGCGCCGGGGCGCGGTGACCGGCCTGCTGGCCCAGCTCACCGCCCGCCAGACCGACGCCAGGGTGCGGGCCGCCTCCTGCGCCTCCAGCGCGGCGGCCGCCGCCGAGCGTTTGAACGCTATCGCCGCTGAAAAAGAGAAAAACGCCGAGGCGCTGAAGGCCTTGAAAGCCGAGCAGGCGGACACCGCGGCCTACCTTGCCGCGGTGAACGACACCCTGGCCCGGCTGGAAAACGTGCAGAAGGGCCTTTCGATGAAGCTGGCCAGCCGCCAGAAACAGCTGGACGAGGCGGACGCCGCCGAGCAGCAAATTACCCGCCAGCGGGAGGCCGCCACCCAGCGCCTGCAGGTGCTGGGCGATCTGGAGCGCAACATGGACGGCTACCAGCAGAGCGTCAAGGCTGTGATGCGCGCCGCCGCCAGCCGCCGCCTGCGGGGCATTCTGGGCACCGTGAGCGGCCTGCTCACCGTGCAGCCCGGCTACGAACTGGCCATCGAAACGGCCCTCGGCTTTGCCTTGCAGAACATCGTGGTGGACGGCGAAGGGGCCGCCAAGGCCGCCATCGCCTTTTTGCGGGACGAAAAGGCGGGCCGCGCCACCTTCCTTCCGCTGGACACCGTCAAGGGCGCCCGGATGGACTCCTCCCGCCTTTCCGGCTCTGCCCGGGTGGCGGCGGACCTGGTAAAGTGCGACGCGAAATACGACCAGATCGTGGCGAATCTCTTGGGCCGCATCATCGTGGTGGACGAGATCAACGAGGCCTCCCGTGTGGCCCGCAGCCTGGACTGGCGCAACCGTGTGGTCACGGTGGACGGCCAGGTCATCAACGCCGGCGGTTCCTTCACCGGCGGCTCCACCAGCCGGTCGGCGGGCCTGTTCAGCCGCCGCCAGGAGATGGAAGAGTTGAAAAAGAAGGTGGCCCAGCTGGAACAAAAGCAGGCCGCCGCCGCCGAGGCCACCGACAAGTGGAAGGCGGAGGTGGACGCGCTGAACGCCCAGCTCACCGCCGCCGCCAGCGAGGCCATCACCGCCGGGGGCGATAAAATCCGCGCCGAGGCCGAGGCCCGCCGCATCGAGGCGGCCCTCAGCCAGGCCGAAGCCGCCGCCGAACTTTCCGCCGCCGAGGCCGGCAGCCTCGCCGCCCAGAAAGCGAAGGACGAGGCAGAAGGGCAGGCCGCCGCCGCCCGGCAGCAAAAGCTGGCCGGCGAGATCGCGGCTCTTGAAAAAGAACTGGCGGAACTTGCCGGCAGCGACGACAGCTTTCTCGCCACCCGCGCCCGCCTTTCCGACGAGCTTAGCGCCGTGCGGATGCAGCGGCTGGAGGCCGGCAAGGACAAGGACCTCCACGCCGCCGCGCTGGAGACCCTGGCCAGCCGCTCGGGCGAAAGCGAGGAACGGGACAAGGCCCTCAAGGCGGGCATCGCCCGTCTCGAGGCGCTGAACGCCGGGAACGAGGAAAAGATGGCCGCGGTGCGCCTGCAGAAAGAGGAGGCCGCCGGCCGCATTGCCGAACAGGAGGCGAAGATCGCCGCCGCCAGCGCCCGCCGCATGGAAAAGGAGGGCGAGGCGGCCCGGAAGGCCCAGAAGGTGCGCGCCATCACCGACCAGCGGGAAAAGATGAGCCAGGAGATGGCCCGCCTTGCCGAGCGCAAGGCCGCCGCCGAGGTGGAGTACGACCAGACCATCGCGAAACTCTGGGAGGAATACCAGCTCACCATGACCGACGCGCAAAGCATCTGCGTGGAGTTCGACTCGGCCGCCGAGCTGCGCCGCCAGGTGAGCGAGGTGCGGGGCAAGATACGCGCTCTCGGCAACGTGAACGTGTCCGCCATCGAGGAATACAAAGAGGTCAGCGCCCGCTACGAGACCCTGCGCGCCCAGGTGCGGGACGTGGAAAAGAGCAAGGCCGAGCTGACACGGATGATCAACGAGCTTTCCGGCGAGATGAAGGCCATCTTCACCGAGAGTTTTGGCCAGATCAACGGCCACTTCGGGCGCATCTTCAACGCCCTCTTCGGCGGCGGGTCGGCCAGCCTGTCCCTGGCCGACCCGGAGAACGTGCTGGAAAGCGGCATCGACATCCAGGTGGCCCCGCCGGGCAAGGTCATCAAGAACCTGTCCGCCCTGTCGGGCGGCGAGCAGGCGCTGGTGGCCATCAGCATCTACTTCGCCATCCTGGCGGTGAACCCCGCCCCCTTCTGCATCCTGGACGAGATCGAAGCCGCCCTGGACGACGTGAACGTGGTGCGCTACGCCCAGTACCTCCAGCGCATCTGCGATGCCACCCAGTTCATCGTCATCACCCACCGCCGGGGCACCATGGAGGCCGCGGACGTGCTCTACGGCGTCACCATGCAGGAGGACGGCGTGTCGAAACTTTTGCGCCTTGACCTGGACGAGGTGGACGCTTCGCTGGTGTCCTGAGGAAAAGGTGTGAAAACCGGCGGATTTTGCAACATTCGCCGCTTTTCGGCCGTATATACTTACAGTACGCCCCGCCCCCGGCGGGAACACATCGGAACGAAGGGAACACACCATGGGATTTTTCAGCCGCAAAGAGAAACTGGACGAGGGCCTTGCCAAGACCCGCAAGGGCTTTTTTGCCGGCATTCTGGACATGATGAACGCCGGCAGCATCGATGATTCCTTCTACGATGACCTGGAGGACCAGCTCATCCTGGCGGACGCGGGCGCCGACGAGGCGGACCGTCTGGTCACCGCTTTGCGCCAGCGGGTGCGCAGCGAGCACATCAAGACCGCCGCCGACGCGATGGCTGCCCTCAAGGCCATCATCGTGGAGGAACTGAAAGCCGACAATGAGATGGACCTCTCCGGCCATCCGGCGGTCATCATGGTCATCGGCGTCAACGGCGTGGGCAAGACCACCAGCATCGCAAAGCTGGCCCGGCTTTACAAGGGCCAGGGCAAGAGCGTGCTGCTGGCCGCGGGCGACACCTTCCGCGCCGCCGCCGCCGAGCAGCTTGCCATCTGGGCCGGCCGGGTGGGCGTGCCGGTGGTGCGCCACGGCGAAGGGGCCGACCCCGCCGCCGTGGTGTTCGACGCGGTGCAGTCCGCCGCCGCCAAAGGGGTGGACATCGTCATCTGCGACACCGCGGGCCGCCTGCACACCAAGCACAACCTGATGGCGGAGCTGGCCAAGATCCGCCGCAGCGTGGAGAAGGCCTGCCCCTCCGCCAGCGTGGAGACCCTCCTGGTGCTGGACGCCATCACCGGCCAGAACGCCATCAGCCAGGCCGCCCAGTTCATCGAGGCCGCCGGAGCCAGCGGCATCATCCTCACAAAGCTCGACGGCACCGCCAAGGGCGGCTCGGTCATCAGCGTCAAGCAGAAGCTGGGCCTGCCGGTGCGCTTTGTGGGCGTGGGCGAAGGCATGGACGACCTGATGGAATTTTCCGCCGAGGATTTCACCGACGCTCTCTTCGCGGAGCACTGAAAAAAGGAGAAACAACATGCTTATCTGCGCCGCCACCGGCAACGCCGGCAAACTCAAGGAGATCCGCCGCATCCTGGAGGCCCAGGGCCACACGGTCAAAAGCCAGAAGGAGCTGGGCATCACGCTGGAGCCGGAGGAGACCGGCGCCACCTTTGCCGAAAACGCCCGCATCAAGGCCCGGGCCATCTGCGAGGCCGCCGGCCTGCCCACCCTGGCCGATGACTCCGGCCTTGCGGTGGACGCGCTGGGCGGCGCGCCGGGGGTCTATTCCGCCCGCTACTGCGGCCGCCACGGCGACGACGAGGCCAACAACGACAAGCTGCTGGCCGCCCTTTCCGGCGTGGAGGAGGGCCGCCGCACGGCAAAGTTCGTCAGCGCGGTGTGCTTTTATCTGCCCGGCGGCCGCCAGCTGACGGTGCTGGGCGAGTGCCCGGGCCGGGTGGGCTTCGAGCGGGCCGGGTCGAACGGCTTCGGCTACGACCCGCTGTTCATCCCCGACGAGGTGGGCCTTGCGGGGGGCGGCAAGGCCCCCAACGCCAGGGGCCGCAGCTACGCCCAGCTGGAAGACTGGGAGAAGGACGCCATCAGCCACCGGGGTGTGGCCATGGCCGAACTGGACAGGGAACTGCCCGCCTTCCTGGCGGCGGGTGAGGGCGCGGGCGCGCCCATCACCGCCATCGAGGGGTCCTTGGGCTTTGAACAGGACTATAAGCGGGACGGCGACCGCCTCACCCGCACGCTGCGCTGAAAACAAAAACACAACGGAGGAAATTTTTCTATGCTCACAAGCAAACAGCGCGCCGCGCTGCGCAAAGCCGCCAACGGCCTGGACCCGGTGTTCCAGGTGGGCAAGGGCGAGATCGACGAGGCCCTCGTCAAGTCCGCCGCCGACTGCCTGGCCGCCCGGGAACTCATCAAGATGAAGGTGCTGGAGACCAGCATCTATTCCGCCCGCGAGGCCGCCGAACTGCTGGCCGAAAAGACCGGCGCCGAGGTGGTGCAGGTCATCGGCTCCAGGTTCGTGCTCTTTCTCAAAAAGAAGAAGGAGAGCCGCTTCGACGACCTTTTGAAATGACCCCCGCATACCCGAAAGGAGCACCTGCCATGGAAGGGGAAAAGCGCGCCGCGGCCCAGCGGGTGCTGCTGTTCGGCGGCACCTTCGACCCGCCCCACAACGGCCATATGCACTTTCTCAAAAGCGCCATCGAGGCGGCAAAGCCCGCGCGGGTGGTGGTGATGCCCGCCTGCATCCCGCCCCACAAGGCGGCCAGCGCCACCCCGGCGGCGCTGCGCCTTGCCATGTGCGGGTGCTTTCAGCCCCTGTTCCCGGCGCTGGAAGTCAGCGACTGGGAGATACGCCAGGGCGGCAAGAGCTACACCATCGACACGGTGAAGATGCTGGAGCAAACATACCCCGGCGCAGCGGTGTACCTGTGCGTGGGCAGCGACATGCTCGCCACCTTCACCGAATGGCGGGATTGGCAGGACCTTTTGCGCCGCACGGTGCTGGTGGCCCAGAGCAGGGAAGAAGGGGACATGCCGGCCTTGCGCGCCGCCGCCCGTGCCCTGGAGGCCGAGGGCGGCAAAGTGATCTTTACCGGCGCCCCCGCCCTGCCCCTGGCCTCCACCGACCTGCGGGCCCACCGGCGGGACCTTTCCTCGGTGCCCAGGGCGGCCCGGCGGGTGATCGAAGAAAACCATCTCTATGAAAGGTGACAAGAATATGACCTGCGGCGAAGCCGAAAAAATGGTGAAGAAGGCGCTTTCCCCAAAGCGCTTCACCCACACCGTCAACGTAAGGGACAAGGCGGTGGAACTGGCGGCCCTCTACGGCGAAAGCACGGAAAAGGCAGCCCTGGCCGCCCTCTTGCACGACGCGGCCAAGGAGCTGCCGAAAGAGGAATTATTGCAGATTTTACGGGAAAATGCTATAATAGCAGGCGGCGCTGAAAACAGCCCGCCCCCGGTGTGGCACGGCGTGGCCGCGGCCATCCTGGCCCAGACCCGCTGGGGTGTGGAGGACAGGGAAGTGCTGAACGCCATCCGGTATCACACCACCGGACGGCCCGGCATGACCAAACTGGACAAGATCATCTTTTTAAGCGACATGATCAGCGCCGAGCGAAGCTACCCCGAAGTGGAGGAGCTGCGCCGGCTTTCCCTGCAGGACCTGGACACGGCGGTGGCCACGGCCCTGCGCTACAATGTGGAGTGGATGGAAGCTTGCGGCAAAACCATCGACCCGATCACAAGGCGGGCGCTGGACGATATGGAGCGTATCGTCAGCACCCGGTAAAACGGAGGTTTGCCCCATGAACGATTCCCATCAGCACAGAAAACTCAACACTTCTTCCGCGTCCCACGGCGCGTCCCGCACGGGCGGCGCGGCTTCTTCCACCGGGCGCAAGATCAACCGCAGCGGCGCTTCTTCCGCCTCCTCTTCCGGCGCGGCGCGCAACGTCTATCGCGCGCCCTCTCCGGCGGCTTCCCGGCCCGCGGCCCCCGCCTCCGGGCGCACCGCCTCCCGGCCTGCCGCCGCCTCCGCGGCCCACGCTTCGGCGCCCCGCCGCCGCAAGAAAAAGCGCGGCGTGCTCAAAACCGTGCTCATCAGCCTGTGCTGCTTTTTTGGCGTGCTGGCCATCGGCCTGTTCGGCCTCTACCAGTGGGTGGTGCGCTCCATCAGCCCCGAGGGCGGCAATCCCACCATCAACGAGATCATCAACACCCCCACCGAGTACGAAAAGGACGTGGTGAACGTGCTGGTGTGCGGCATCGACTACGAGGAGGGCCGCGCCTACTCCGGCGACGGCTCCAACGACGGCATGACCGACATGATCATGTATGTCAATTTTGACGTTGCCAACCACAAGATCAACATGCTCCAGATCCCCCGCGACACCTACCCCGGCGAGGAATACAAGCACGGCAACACCGGCAAGATCAACGCCGTGGCCCTGCACAACGACGGCATCGGCAGCCTGATGGAACTGATCTACGAGCAGTACAAGCTGCCGGTGGACTACTACGTCACCATCGACATGCAGAGCCTCAAAGAGATCGTGGACCTCTTCGGCGGCATCGAGGTCTACATCCCCAAGGACATCTCTTACAAGGGAAGCACCCTGGAGCAGGGCTACCGCAACCTGAACGGCGAGGCCGCCGAGTTCTTCGTGCGCAACCGCAACTACGCCCAGGCGGACATCGCCCGGCTGGACATGCAGCGCTATTTCTACCAGGGCCTTTTCACCCGCATCCGCACCGCCACCGTGTGGGACCTGGCAAAACTGGCCCCGGTGGCCCTCAAGTATGTGGAGACCAACATCCCCATGGACGAGCTCATCAGCATGGGCGTGAGCTTTTTGAAGGTGGACAGCGCCAACATCATGATGTGCAAGCTGCCCACTTATTCCGCCGCCCAGCGATACAACGACCAGTCCCATCTGATCTGCGACGTGGCCAAGACCACCGACCTGCTGAACCAGTATTTCCGCACCTACGGCGGCCCGGTGTATGAGCTGGACGTTCCCACCCTTGCCACCGTGGGCGAGTCCACCGACCCCAACGTGCAGTACATGGGCCAGCTGGACACCGAGGCGGAAACGGCCCAGACCGGCGGCGAGGGCTGACCTGCGCCGCACCCACCAACAACAGCCGGCCCGGAGCCGGCGAAAGGAGAACCCAATGGAAAGTTTGCAGCTTGCCACCGCCATCGCCAAAGTGCTGGACAGGAAAAAAGCCTCCGACGTGAAGGTGCTCAAGGTGCGGGACCTCACCGTGCTTGCCGATTACTTCGTCATCGCCACCGGCACCTCCTCCACCCATGTGAAAAGCCTGGCCGAAGAGGTGGAGTTCCAGCTGGGCGAGCAGGGCGTCAAAGCCCTGCGCACCGAGGGCTACGACGCCAAGAACTGGATCCTTTTGGACTATGGCGAAGTCATCGTGCACGTGTTCTACCCCGAGGCCCGCAGCTTCTACGACCTGGAGCACCTGTGGGCCGACGCCGAGCCGGTGGACGTGAAGCTCGGAGAGGACGAGCCCCAGGCGCAGTGAACCGGCGCGGCCTGCCCGCCGCCGTTTGAAACAAATCAATTTCTGGAGTTGATGTCAGGTGAAATACGATTTCAAGGCCGTTGAGAGCAAGTGGCAGAAGATCTGGGCGGACGAAAAGACCTTCGCCGCCAAAATCGACCACTCGAAACCCAAGTTCTACGCCCTGGTGGAGTTTCCCTATCCCAGCGGGCAGGGCCTGCATGTGGGCCATCCCCGCAGTTACACCGCGCTGGACATCGTGGCCCGCAAAAAGCGCCTTTGCGGCTACAACGTGCTCTACCCCATGGGGTGGGACGCCTTCGGCCTGCCCACCGAGAACTTCGCCATGAAGAACCATATCCACCCGGAAGTGGTCACCAAGAACAACGTGGCCCGCTTCAAAAGCCAGCTGCAGGCCCTGGGCCTGTCCTTCGACTGGGACCGGGAGATCAACACCACCGACCCCGAGTACTACCGCTGGACCCAGTGGATCTTCCTGCAGCTGTATAAGCACGGCCTTGCCTACAAAAAGGAAATGAACGTCAACTGGTGCACCGGCTGCAAGGTGGTGCTGGCCAACGAGGAAGTGGTCAACGGCTGCTGCGAGCGCTGCGGCGGCGAAGTGGTCCACAAGGTCAAGAGCCAGTGGATGCTGAAGATCACCGCCTACGCCGACCGCCTCATCGACGATCTGGACGGCCTGGACTTCATCGACCGCGTGGTCACCCAGCAGAAGAACTGGATCGGCCGCAGCCACGGCGCGGAGGTCACCTTCAAGGCCACCACCGGCGACGACCTGGTGGTCTACACCACCCGGCCGGACACCCTCTTCGGCGCTACTTACATGGTGCTGGCCCCCGAGCACGCCCTGGTGAAACAGTGGCTGGAAAACGGCGCCATCACCAACGCCGGCGCCGTGCGCGCCTACCAGGCCGAGGCCGCCCGCAAGAGCGATTTCGAGCGCACCGAGCTTGCCAAGGACAAGACCGGCGTGCGCCTGGAAGGCGTGGAGGGCGTCAACCCCGTCAACGACCGCCGCATCCCCATTTTCATCTCCGACTACGTGCTGGCCACCTACGGCACCGGCGCCATCATGGCCGTGCCCGCCCACGACACCCGCGACTACGACTTCGCCAGGGCCTTCGGCCTGCCCATCGTCGAGGTGGTGGCCGGCGGCGACGTGGAAAAGGAAGCCTTCACCGACTGCTCCACCGGCGTGATGGTGAACAGCGGCTTCCTCACCGGCATGACGGTGGAGCAGGCCAAGAAGGCCATCACCGCCTGGCTGGAGGAAAACGGCAAAGGCCGCGCCAAGGTCAACTTCAAGCTGCGCGACTGGGTGTTCAGCCGCCAGCGCTACTGGGGCGAACCCATCCCCATGGTCTACTGCCCCCACTGCGGCTGGCAGCCCCTGCCCGAGAGCGAGCTGCCCCTGCGCCTGCCCGAGATCACCGACTTCGAGCCCGGCCCCGAGGGCGAAAGCCCCCTGGCCCGCCACCAGGAGTGGGTGAACACCACCTGCCCGAAGTGCGGCGGGGCGGCCAAGCGGGAGACCGACACCATGCCCCAGTGGGCGGGTTCCAGCTGGTACTTCCTGCGCTATATGGACCCCCACTGCGACACCGCCCCCGTGAGCCGCGAGGCCGTGGAGTACTGGGGCCCGGTGGACTGGTACAACGGCGGCATGGAGCACACCACCCTGCACCTGCTCTACAGCCGGTTCTGGCACAAGTTCCTCTACGACATCGGCGTGGTGCCCACCAGCGAGCCCTACAAAAAGCGCACCAGCCATGGCATGATCCTGGGCGAAAACGGCGAGAAGATGTCCAAGAGCCGCGGCAACGTCATCAACCCCGACGACGTGGTGAACGAGTATGGCGCCGACACCCTGCGCCTGTACGAGATGTTCATCGGCGACTTTGAGAAGGCCGCTCCCTGGTCCACCCAGTCCATCAAGGGCTGCAAGCGCTTTTTGGACCGGGTCTGGGGCCTTGCGGACCAGATCCTGCCCGGCGAGGGCTGCCGCCCCGAGCTGGAGGGCGATCTCCACCGCACCATCAAGAAGGTGGGCGAGGACATCGAGGTGCTCAAGCACAACACCGCCATCGCGGCCATGATGAGCCTGGTGAACGACTTCTACGCCGCCGGCGGCGTCACCCGCGGCGAGTTCGGCGCCCTGCTGGTGCTGCTGAACCCCTTCGCCCCCCACATCACCGAGGAGCTGTGGCAGCGCTGCGGCTTCGAGGGGCAGATCGCCCACGCCGCCTGGCCCGTTTACGACGAGGCCAAGTGCGTCGAGAGCACCGTGGAGGTGCTGGTGCAGTTCAACGGCAAGCCCAAGGCGCGCCTTGCCCTGGCCGCCGGCCTGGACGCCGCCTCCACCCTGGCCGCCGTGAAGGCCGCCCCCGAAGTGGCCTCCCTGCTGGAAGGCAAGACCCTGGTGAAGGAGATCGCCGTGCCCGGCAAGCTGGTCAACCTGGTGGTAAAAGGTTAAAACTTTGTGAACGATCGGGAAAACCCCCTCCGGGGAGGAATTTCCGGTTGACAGAATCCTCTGAGGCATAGTATAATCGGGTATGTTGGGTACTTTGCTTTCAAAGGCCCGGCAAAACTCCTGCCTCAGGTCCAAGGGAGGGAAGTAAGATGTCGGAAGTTCGTGTCAAGGACGGCGAGTCGCTGGAAAGCGCCCTGCGCCGCTTTAAGCGTTCCACCGCGCGCAGCGGCGTGTTGGCGGAAGTTCGCAAGCGCGAGGCGTATGAGAAGCCCTCCGTGCGCCGCAAGAAGAAGTCCGAAGCTGCCCGCAAGCGCAAGTATAAGTAAGCGGCGGCGCCGGTTCACCGGCTGACAACGCACCAAGCGTCCGGGCGGGCCCACCAGGGGCCCGCCCGTTTTCGTTTTTTCCGAGACTATGAAGGAGGGCGCATGCCCATGCTCATCACACCGGAATATCTTTTTTCCAGCGTCAGCGCCATCACCCCCGCCTTTTTGAAGGAAAAGGGCGTCGATGCGCTGGTGCTGGATGTGGACGACACCCTCACCGCCCACGGCAGCCAGCAGCTGGACGCCGAGGTGGAGCAGTGGCTGGGCAGGATGCGCGCCGCCGGCCTCAAGCTGATGATCGTCAGCAACAACACCAAAAACCGGGTGGCCCCCTTTGCCGCCCGGCTGGGGCTTCCCTTCGTCTCCATGGCCTGCAAGCCCCTCACCTTCGGCCTTGCCGCCGCCCGCCGCCGCTTCGGCGTGCCCCGGGCCCGCATGGCCATCGTGGGCGACCAGCTGTTCACCGACCGGCTGGCCGCCAGCTTCTTCGGCATCCCGGCGCTGGTGGTGTCGCCCCGGGGCGGGGCTGCCCGCAGGGACATCCAGTTCAAGCGCAAGCTGGAACGGCCCTTCCTGCGCCGCTATTATCAGAAGGGGGGCAAACTGCTGTGAACACGCCTCTCTTCGGCACCGCCGGCGCCAGCGAGAGCTTCAAGGCCATGGGCTACAAGTCCAGCGCCCAGGTGCCGGAATACACCGCCGCCATGGGCCTGGACACCTTCGAGTACCAGTGCGGCCGGGGCGTGCGCCTGGGGGCGCAGCTGGCGCAGGCCATCCGAAAAGGGGCCGAAGCCCGCGGCATCTATTTCAGCCTCCATGCCCCCTACTACATCTCCATGAGCAGCATGGAGGAGGAAAAGCGCCTGAACAGCGTCAGCTACATTTTGCAAAGCGCCGGGGCGGTGCGCGCCCTGGGCGGCCGGCGGGTCGTCTTTCACCCCGGCAGCTGCGGCAGGCAGAGCCGGGAAGAAGCGCTGAAAAAAGCGATGGACACCATGGCCCGCATGCAGGCGGCGCTGGACGAGGCGGGTTTTGAGGACATCACCCTGTGCCCCGAGACCATGGGCAAGGCGGGCCAGCTGGGCACCCTGGACGAGGTGCTGGCCCTGTGCAGGGTGGACAGGCGCATCACCCCCTGCATCGACTTCGGCCACCTGAACGCGAGGGACGGCGGCTGGATCAAGGGCAGGGAGCAGTATGCCTTCATCCTGGACCGCATGGCCCAGGAACTGGGGGACGAGCGGGCGGTGAGCTTCCACGCCCACTTCAGCCGCATCGAGTACACCGCCGGGGGCGAAAAGCGCCACCTCACCTTTGCCGACACGGTGTTCGGCCCGCCCTTCGAGCCGCTGCTGGAGCTTCTCTTCCAGCGCCGGCTGGCCCCGGTGATCGTCTGCGAGTCCGCCGGCACCCAGGCGGAGGACGCGGCGGCGATGAAACGGTATTATCAGAGCCTTGGCGAAGGCTGACCGAACGCGGCTTTTTGCCACAAAAGGGTTGCAAAACAGCCGCTCGTAGGGTAAAATATTTACGGATATGTCAAAGGTTCAGCTTTGAGATTATAAAAAGTATGGAGGATCCTTTATGATTTCTGCAGGCGATTTCCGCAACGGCGTTACCTTTGAAGAGGACGGCAAGGTGCTGCAGGTGGTTGAGTTCCAGCATGTGAAGCCCGGCAAGGGCGCCGCCTTCGTGCGCACCAAGACCAAGAACGTCATCACCGGCGCCGTCACCGAGACCAGCTACAACCCCAGCGCCAAGTTCCCCACCGCGTTCATCGAGCGGCGTGAGATGCAGTACAGCTACAACGACGGCGGCCTGTACTACTTCATGGACATGGAGACCTACGAGCAGATCCCCATCAACGAGAAGGACCTGGGCGACGCCTTCAAGTTCGTCAAGGAGAACGAGATGGTCAAGGTGCTGAGCTACAAGGGCAACGTGTTCGGCATCGAGGCTCCCAACTTTGTTGTGCTGGAAGTCACCGAGACCGAGCCCGGCTTCAAGGGCAACACCGCCACCAACACCCTGAAGCCCGCCAAGCTGGAGACCGGCGCCGAGATCCGTGTGCCCCTGTTCATCAACGAGGGCGACAAGATCCGCATCGACACCCGCACCGGCGAGTATATGGAGCGCGCCTGAGCCAAGCAATGCGATCAGCCCCGGGCGGCGGCAGTGCCGCCGCCCGGCTTTTCATTTCAAATCTGCAACAATAGGAGGAACATCCCTATGGAACTGAACGAGAGAGCCGCCTACCTGAAGGGCCTGATGGAGGGCCTGGAGATCAGCGAAGAGACCAAAGAGGGCAAGGTGCTCAAGGCCATGTACGAGCTGCTGGCCGAGCTGTGCGACACCGTCACCGACCTGGACAGCGATCTGGACCAGGTCTACGACGAGCTGGACGCCATGGACGAGGACATGGACGAGCTGGAAGAGTATGTCTACGGCGACGACATGGACGACGAGGAAGAGGACGGCGAGGACGACGGCGAGCTGGAGGCCGAGGTGGAGTATGAGCTCACCTGCCCCAACTGCGGCGCCGTGACCGTGGTGGACGAGGACACCCTCTTCAACGAGAAGATCAGCTGCCCCAACTGCGGCGCTGAGTTCGACATCGAGTTCACCGAGTGCGACGGCGAGTGCGAAGGCTGCACCGACTGCGACGCCCCCGAGGAAGAATAAATTTTGACACGGGCCCCGAAAGGCCCAAAAGGCGGGTCCAGCCACCTCTATGGGAGGCCGCGCCCGCCTTTATCATTTTGCCCAAAAGGAGGGAAAAAGGTTGCATACGATGCTTCTGGTGCTGCGCAGCGGGGCCTTTTTCGTCTGGCTTGGCTGCTGGTGCCTGTGGCTGTGCCGCAAAGCGAAGCTGCCCGCCGCCATTACCCCGCTGGTGGCGATGTGCGGCGCGGGGATGGCCATGTATGCCGCGGGGCTGCTCAACGTGATCTGGCCGGTGCAGCTGGCCCTTTATCTGGCGGGCCCGGCGCTGGCCATCGGCTGCCTTGTGCGGGAAAAATGGCAGGCGCTGCGCCCCTTCGTCTGCGTTTCCATGGCGCTGTTTTTGGCGGCGGCGGGGGCCACCCTGCTGCTGGAGCGGGGCCGTGTGATCGACAACCACGACGAGCTGGCCCACTGGGCCATTGCCGCCAAGACCGTGGTCACCGAGGGGCGGCTGCCCAACATGGCGGACACGATGGTGGAATTCGTGGACTATCCCCCCGCCGCTACCCTGTGGATCAAGGTGGTGTGCGACCTCGTCGGCTTTTCCGACGGCAGCATGCTCTTTGCCCAGAGCCTTTTGTTCCTGGCGGCCATTTTGGCCTTCGCGCCGCTGTGCAAAAAGCGGTGGTACGCCGGCGCGGCGGTGCTGGGCTACGGCGTCTATATGGCCTGCCTGAGTGTGGCATGGCGGGAGTTGCGGGTGGACGGCATGCTCACCGCCCTCACGGCCGGGGCGTGGGCCGTCACCGCGGCGCTGCGCCGCGAACCGAAGCGCGCTTTGGCGGCGTCGCTGCCGGTGCTCTGCTTTCTGGCCATCTTGAAAAACAGCGGCATGTTCTTTGTGGCGCTGGGCGCCATCCCGCTGATGGTGCTGCTGGCGCGGGCCGGGCAGAACCGCAGCCTCAAAACCGCCGGTCTCGCCGCCCTGCCCCTGGCCGCCCCGGCCCTCACCTGGTGGCTGTGGCAGGCCCACGTGGCGCTGGTGTTTGTGGACGCCGCAAGCAGCAAGCACGCCGCCTCGCTCTCGGCCTACGCCGGGCAGCTGGGCGGAAAGACCCCCGAGGACATCGCCGCCTTCTGGGAAAAATTCCGCAGTTTCTGGTTCCTTGTCTCCGACCCGTCGGTGTTGCGGCTCCATCTCTTCTCCGCCGTCTTTCTGCTGACCTGCCTCGTTCTGGCGCTGTTCAAAGCCATGCGCTGGCGGGCCGCGGCGGGCTACGCCGCCGCCTGGGCGAGTTCCACCGCCGTCTATGTGGCGGCGCTGGCCGGGACCTACCTGTTCAGCATGAACACCGACGAGATGCTGGCCATCGCCAGCATCCGCCGCTATGCCGCCAGCTGGTTCGAGTGCCTGCCCGCCGCAGCCATCGTGCTGGCGCTGGTGCATCTGGAACCGGCGCTGGAAGACGCGGGCCGCCTGCGGGGCCTTGTTCCCGCCACGGCGCGCCAGTGGCAGGCCTTCGCCCTCTGCGGGGCGCTGGCCCTCTTCTCCTTCAGCCTCACCGGGGCCCACGGCAGCTTCTCCCGCCTGTGGTATTCCGCCCGGCCGGCGTCCGCCTCCGCCCGCCAGAACTACTGGCTGGACCTGAAGGAGCAGTACGGCCTGCCGGAGGGCGCTTCCTACCTGATGTACGTGGAGGGCATGGGGCTGGACACCTGGCACGAGCGCTATGTGGTGCGCTATGCGCTCTACAGCCCCTCGGTGGGCTTTTGCACCGAGCTGACGGAGGAACAGGCCCGGGAATACGATTTTGTGGTGTTCTGCACCCAGGACGACGCCAGCCGCGCCTTTTTGGAAAGCCTCGGCCTTGACCCCGGCGCGGGCTATGCGGACCTGCGCTACCAGTGGTGACCTTTTTCCATCCTCCTCCCTGGGCCGGCCCTTTGCGTCGGGCAATAACCCCTGTCCCTCCTGCGTATACCGGGATGGAAGGACGCCGCCCGGGGGCGGCGAAAAGGAATGTAAAGGAGGGGAAGAAAATGAAGAAAAGAAAAGCGGGATGCGCGGCGCTGGCGTTGATGCTTGCGCTGAACTGCGGATGCGTCCGGGCAGCTTCGGCGTCAAGGCAGGAGACGCGGCAGACGGACGGCACGTCCGCCGCCCAAAGCGCCCCGGCGGACGAGGCCCTGGACGAAGCGGCGCTGGCCGAAGCGCTGCGCCTGCGCTGTGTCCCGGACGAGAGCCGTCTGGCCGCCTTTGAGGTGCGCGGCGCCGGGGTGGTGCCGCCCGAAGGCTGGGACGAATACCCGCTGCTGGACGAGCACCTGGTGGAGCAAGAGCGCACCTGGCGGGGCTGGCTGGAGGCCGACGAGGCCCGGCGGCTCTTCGCCGCCGTCTTCCGGGTGGAGTACACCCCCGAGGCCGCCATCAACGGCCCCCAGTACGCCGGCGGCATCTGGACCGTGCTGGCGCTGCTGGAACCCGCGGGGGAAGGCTATGACATCGTCGCGTCCAGCGTTGCGGACATCGGCCCCGATGACGCCCCCGCGCCGTTCGAGGCCGCCGAACTCGCCGTCACCGACGACCAGTGGGCCATCCTCCAACACCAGCTGGCAGCCCTCGCCGCCGGCGGCGTCTGGCGGGACTACACCTCTCCCGCCGACTGGACGGCGGAGGAGTTCACCCACTGGCTGGCCCTGCGGGCGCAGAGCTGGCCGGGCACGGACGGGCAGGCCCTTTCCCAAGCGGATGTGCTGCGGATGGTCCAGGCGGACTTTTCGCCGGAAAACGGGGTCTGGAACAGCGCGGACGTGCGGCTGCAGGAGAGCGGTCTGCTCGACAACGGTCTTGTGGCCCTGCCCGCGGCGGAGGACCCTGCACGCTTTTTTGAGGAACAGGTGTCGGTGGAGTACTCCCGGCAGCTGACGAAGGACCAGGCCGCCGAGGGCAATGCCCCCATGCGGCCAGTGGACGAAGTGGTGGCCACAGTGACCATCCCGACCCCGGAGGGCGAGGTGCGCATGGAGTACCGCTTCGGCCTGGTGCCGCCGGACAACGGCCCGGTGAGCCGCACCTGGCTGATGGAGGCCCGGCGACTGACAGAATAACAAAGCAAAGTCCCCTTGCCGGGAAGATTCCCGGCAAGGGGACTTTTTGCACAAAAAGCGATTTACTGCGCTCCCGCGCAGG